>JBOGIX010000533.1:0-2953 GCA_050744685.1 Vicinamibacterales bacterium
AGGGAGATGCCGCCA
The DNA here is from genome assembly GCA_050744685.1 of Vicinamibacterales bacterium. Taxonomy (GTDB): domain Bacteria; phylum Acidobacteriota; class Vicinamibacteria; order Vicinamibacterales; family 2-12-FULL-66-21; genus JACCXG01. The sequence continues at coordinate 16 of JBOGIX010000533.1, forward strand.
AGGTCCTTGCGCACTACACCGACCTCGTCCGCCTGTTCCCGGACGACGAGCGCGCGCACACGCTGCTCGGCAATCTGTACTTCGGCCGGCAGGACTACGGCAAGGCGATCGAACACTTCGTCAAGGCCACGTCGATCAATCCGTCGTTCTCGCAGCCGTACAACCAGCTGGGCTACGCCTACCGCTTTCAGGGCAGGATGGCCGATGCGGAGACGGCTTTCAAGAAGTACATCCAGCTGATTCCCGACGATCCGAATCCGCACGACTCCTACGCCGAGCTGCTGATGAAGATGGGGCGCTTCGAGGAGTCGATCAAGGCCTACGAGAAGGCGCTCGCGATCGATCCGAACTTCGTTGCGTCGCATGTCGGCATCGGCAACAACCACCTGAGCGCAGGCCGTCCGGAGCAGGCGCGCACCGCATTCGCGAAAATTGCGTCGGTGGCGCGCAACACCGGCGAGAAGCGGCAGGCGCGTTTCTGGACGGCGGCGTCCTACGTGCACGAAGGGGCGTTCGACAAGGCGATCGAAGAGCTGCGCGCCGGCTACCGTCTGGCGGAAGCGGAGCACGATGGCGGGTCGATGTCGGGCGACCTCGTGCTGATGGGCGACATCCTGCGCGAGGCCGGACGCTTCGACGAAGCCGCGGAGAAGTATGCGGAGTCGCTGGCGGTCATCAACGCCGCGCAGGTGCCGGACGCGGTGAAGGACGCCACGCGGCGCAACCACGTCTTCGAAGAGGCGCGCCTCGCGGCCGCGAGGAACGACCTGGCCACCGCGAAGACAAAGGCCGACGAGTTCGCGCGCCTGACGATGCCGCGGAACGCGCCGGCCGAGACGCGGCAGCGCCACGAGCTCGCCGGACTGATTGCGCTCGGCGAGAAGCGTTATCCGGCCGCGGTCGACGAGCTGTCCGCCGCCAACCAGCAGGATCCGAGGATCCTGTATCTGACCGCGGTCGCGCTGCGCGGCGCCGGCAACGAGGCCAAGTCCCGGGTCGTGGCCGGGCAGGCGGCGAAGTTCAACGGCCTCGGCTTCAACTACGCGTACGTGCGATCGAAGGCGATCAAGTTCGGGACGCGCGGCACGGAGTGAGGCCGTGTGCGGAGGCGGAGGAGCACGGAGGCAATCGAGGAAACGGATCTATAGAACGAAGCAACGGAGCCAACGGACGTCAACGGAGGCCACTCCTTCCGTCATGCGTCCGGCCCGGACGGCCGGCGCCGAAAACGCCGCGGCGACGCAGTTATTTGCGCGTGCGTCGGGACCAATTCCTCCGTTCCGGTCCGTTTGCTCCTTGCTCCGTGTCCGGAGCCGTGTCCTCCGTTACCTCCAGCTCCTCCGCCTCGGTGATCTCAATCGCCTCTCTGCTGCGTCAGGACGATGTCCTCACACAGGATCACCGGGCCGGACTGCGTGGCGATGCAGCGGCAGTTCTCCCAGGGGGCGCGCCGCCTCGAGGTGCAGACGAAGCGGCGGAACAGCGGCGCCCACCGGCAGCACCTGATCAGCGGCCAGGTGATGCGTCCGAATTGCGACGGGACGACGTCGCCGGCGGAGGCGCCGCCGCTGCCCGCCGCGCCTCGATAGAAGGTGCTGGCCGGACCGAGCGAGGCCTCCGCGGTGAATTGTGGAAGGCTCATGATTCATGTCTCCTGTCACCAGCGCGGGAACCAGTCGCGGGGGAACCCGGGCTGCTCCTGTGGCGGATTCTCGACGCCGCTGTAGCAGTTGCCGTACGCACAGGCGCGGCAGACTGCTCGCGGAAACCCCCCGTTCTCGGCGCAGCGATCGAGGATCTCGTCGCAGTTGCCGCAGAAGGGAATGGCCGGCACGACCGTGTCCGATGGCGACGCGGCCGTGTGCTGCGCGCGAAAGCGACTGGCGCGCGGGTAGAGGGATCGTGCTGCGGTAAACCCCGGTAGTCTCATGACGGTCCTCCTTAGCAAAGCTGGAAGCTGGAAGCTGGAAGCTGGAAGCTGATTCACCCCCTGTCGTAGTACGGCGAGAGCTTCGTGACCAGGAACGGAAACTCCTCGGTGACGTCGACGCGGACGAACGACTTCTCCGTGAAATCGGTGCTGCGGTTCGTGTAGCTGAACACCACCTCCACGACGCTGCGCGTGCTGCTCAGCGGCGAGGGGCGCACCGAGACTCCGGTCAGCGAGCTGTTCTTCGCGAACGATTCGGACGCCAGCGCGTAAATCGCCGGGTAGCGCATCGCCAGGTAGTTGAGCGCGCGATGCTCGTCGCTCGCCCCGGCGTTGTCCGCGAGGTGCATGATCCGGTCGATCACCTCCTCGACCGCCGCGTTGAACGACGAGGCCGAGGTCTTTTCCGGCTTCGGGATGGCCTTCACCAGGGTGCCGCGGTCGAATGAATAGATCTGGTCGAAGGCGACAATCGGGATCATCAGGCCGTTGCACATCTCCGGCGGTGCGACCGGACCACGCACGCCGATGACGGCGTCGATGTCGAGGGGGCTCGGACTCGGCCTGATCGCCTCGAGGAGCAGATCCAGGTCCGACGGATCGCGCGGCTGCAGCAGGTAGGTCTCGAGGCCCTGCACGGTCAAGACCCAGCAAAGCTGACGCAGGAGATAGCGGTGCTCGCGGCTGCTCAGCACCGCATGGAACGCCTGCTGATCGGTCTTCGCCGCGGTATCGGCCCTGCCCGACGCCTGCGCGAACTCCTTTTCGATGGCCAGGCTGGGGAAGCGCGCTTCGATCCGGCCGAGCGCGTACACATACGACGGCGCTGCTGTCGTGTCGCCACCCTCGCAGGTCGGACACGGCGCCTCGGCAATCATCTCGTTCTGGGGCATGGTGCTCCTCGCTTGAATGAAAGAATCCACTCTTCTCCTCGCGGGCGGCCTGTTGTGGCCAGGGGGCCACCTTGCGGCACAATCCACAGACTCATCGGCTGGGGCCCTTGAAGAC
>JBOGIX010000534.1:0-3857 GCA_050744685.1 Vicinamibacterales bacterium
GCCACATCGGCTTCAACGAGCCGGGGCGGGAGCTCCAGTCGCGCACGCACCGGGTCACGCTGAGACCGGAGACCCGCCGCAGCAATGCGTCGCTCTTCGACGGCCACGAAGACCGCGTGCCGACCGAGGCGCTGTCGATGGGGATGGCGACGATTCTTCAGGCGCGCGCAGTGATCCTGCTGGCGCACGGCGAGAGCAAGGCCCACTGCATCGAGCGCGTCGTCAACGGTCCGCTGACCACGGAGCTGCCGGCGTCGTTCCTGCAGCTGCACCACGACGTGGACATCATTCTCGATGCCGACGCCGCGCGCGAGCTGGACGCGCGCTGACGCGTTCCAGCGGGGCTGTGCGTTACACGGCCCCTAGGCGCTGCTCTTCTCGAGCACCTTGCGCAGCCGCGGCTCGACGTCCTCGCCGATGGCGTCACGGATCGAGTCGTCGGCTTTCTTGATCCGCTTGAGGGCCTGCGGGAGCGTCAGGTCCGCCTTCTGCATCACGATCGCGGCCTTGACGTTCCACTTCGCGCGGCGGAGCAGCGCGTCCGCTTCGTCGTAATCCAGCCCGGTGACGACGGTGATGATGCGCCGCGCGCGGTCCTTGAGCTTCTCGGAGCCGGTCTGCACGTCGACCATGAGGTTGCCGTAGGTCTTTCCGAGCTTGATCATGGCCACCGTGGTCAGCATGTTCAGCACCATCTTCGTCGCCGTACCTGCCTTGAGTCGCGTCGATCCCGCGATGAGCTCGGGTCCGACCGCCGGGGCAATCTGCAGGTCGACGAAGTTCTGGAGCTCGGATCCGGGCCAGCAGGTGACGAAGATGATGCGCGCGCCCGCCTTGCGCGCACGCGTCAGGCCGCCGCGCACGAACGGCGTCATGCCACTGGCCGAGACACCGATCACGACATCCTTGCGTCCGAGCCGCAGCCGGGCGATGCTGCGCGCGCCTTCCTCGTAGTTGTCCTCGACGCCTTCCTTGGCGCGGAACACGGCCTCCTGGCCGCCGGCCACGATCGCCTGCACCAGCGAGGGCGCGGTGCCGAAGGTCGGCGGCATCTCGGAGGCTTCGACGACCCCGAGCCGGCCGCTGGTGCCGGCGCCGACGAAGATGATCCGTCCGCCTTTCTTGAGCGCCTGCGCCACGATCTCGATGCCGTGCGCGATGCGTTCCTTCTCTTTGAGGACGGCGGCGATGACCTTCCGATCCTCGTTGATCACCATGTCGATGATGTCGCGAACCGGGGCCTTGTCGATCGCCAGGGAAACCGGATTGATTGCTTCAGTCGGCAGCGACTGCCATTTCGATTGGGTGGGCATGATGTTCGGTCTGGTCCTCGCGGGCGGCCTCTTGCTGCCCGGGGGCCATCACTCTTTGTCCTCGCGGGGCGGCCTCTTGCTGCCCGGGGCCATCTTGCGGCACGAGTGGCAGGTCGAGCTCCGACACGCAACCGCTTACGGTACTCCCCTGTTACGGACGTGTCAAACGCGCGCGCATACTCCACTGGGGCGCACTCAACTTCCAACACCCAACGTACGTATTTAGCGGGTCTGTTCGTACCCGAGCTGACGGCTGCGCGCTGCGCGGCACGAAGCTGCGAAAGCACGAAGCGACGAAGGAGATGTGCATTTGACTGAGGGCAACAGGACACGCGCCACCGGCTGGCCCTTCGGGCTGCGCGACGACACGACGATTCGACGACGCGACGGCAGGAGAGCTGGGGTCCATCGCCAGGTTCCGCGGCTGCCGCCTGCCGGCCCCCAAGGGATTCTCGGGGCCGGTGCGCCACCGGCGTCAGGGCGTCGCCCGGCTATTCTTCTCCGGTACGACCGTTCGTTCCGGCCCCGCGGCTGACGGCACGGCGATCGTGCCTCCGACAGCTCTACGCGTCGAGAGTTGAGAGTGTACACTCGCGTTCGTGACCATCGACAATTACCTGACGTACCTGCGCGACGTCAGGCGCATGTCGCCGAACACCGTCGAGAGCTACGCGCGCGACCTCGCCGCGCTGGCCGCGTTCGCCGAGACGCGCGGCCTCGACGTCGCCAGCCTGCAGCGCCCGGACCTCGAGGCGTTCGTGCGCCGCCTCATGGCCGGCGGCCTCTCGCCGCGATCCACGGCGCGCGCGGTCGCCTGCATCCGCGGCTTCTACCGCTTCGTCGCGGTCGAGCAGCAGCGCGAGGGGAGCCCCGCCGACGATCTGCGCGCGCCACGCGCCTGGGCGGCGCTTCCCAGGTTCCTCGATCTCGAGGAAGTCGATCGCCTGCTCACGCAGCCCGACGTGTCCACGCCGCGCGGACTGCGCGACAAGGCACTGATCTCCGTGCTCTACGCCACCGGCCTCCGCGTCACGGAGCTCATCTCCCTGAAACTCTCCAACCTCCACCTGGACGATGGCTATCTGACGTGCGTAGGAAAAGGGGACAAGGAGCGCATCGTCCCGGTGGGGCAGGACGCGACCGGCTGGGTGCGGCGCTACCTGCAGGAGGCGCGGCCGCAGCTCGTGAAGAGGGGCTCGACCTGGCTCTTCGTCAACTCGCGCGGCGGTCCGCTCTCGCGCGTCGGCTTCTGGAAACTCCTGAAGGAGTACGGCCTCAAGGCCGGGATCACCCGCGACATCAGCCCGCACGTGCTGCGCCACTCGTTCGCCACGCACCTGCTCGACCGCGGCGCCGACCTGCGCGCGATCCAGATGATGCTCGGCCATGCCGACCTGTCGACCACACAGATCTACACCCACGTGCTCGAGGCGCGCCTGCGGACGGTGTACGACAAGTTTCATCCAAGACGATAGTTCCCAGTCGCCAGTCACCAGTTGCCAGTTCCTTACTGGTCACCAGTTCGGTCTGGCCTGAAACCGGGAACCAAGAAGAAAAGACCGGAAACCGGGAGCTGGTAACTGGAAACTGCCTTTCGGGTTGCCCGATTTTCGACGCGCGTGTAAAATTGCTCGGATCTGGGCGCTGCCGGCCCTCGGCCCGCAGTCGTGCACGCACGCACCACCCTGGAACATCGAACAACAGGAGCTCCACAGACATGAGCCGTAAGGGCCGCTATCTCTTCACGTCGGAGTCTGTCACCGAAGGACATCCCGACAAGATCGCCGACCAGATTTCAGATTCCATTCTCGACGCCATCCTCGCGCAGGATCCCGTCGGGCGCGTCGCCTGCGAGACGCTGGTCACGACAGGCATGGCGATCATCGCCGGGGAAATCACCACGAGCTGTTACGTGGACTTCCCGAAGATCGTCCGCGAAACCATCAAGGAAGTCGGCTACACGCGCGCGAAATACGGCTTCGACTCGGAGACCTGCGCCGTGCTGTCCTCGATTCACGAGCAGTCGCCCGACATCGCGATGGGCGTGGATCCGGGCGGCGCCGGCGACCAGGGGCTGATGTTCGGCTACGCCTGCACCGAGACCGAGGAGCTGATGCCGCTCCCGATCATGCTCGCGCACAAGCTCGTCAAGGGCCTCTCCTGCGCCCGCCGCGACGGCGTCATGGACTACCTGCGGCCCGACGGCAAGTCCCAGGTCTCGGTCGAATACGACAATGGCAAGCCGGTCCGCGTCGACACCGTCGTCGTTTCCACGCAGCACAGTTCGACGGTCACGAACGAAACCCTCCGCGACGACATCCAGGACAAGATCATCGACCGCGTGATTCCCGCCGACATGGTCGACAAGAACACGAGGTACCTGATCAACCCGACCGGCCGGTTCGTGGTCGGCGGCCCGCACGGCGACGCCGGCGTCACCGGCCGCAAGATCATCGTCGATACCTACGGCGGAGCAGCGCCGCATGGCGGCGGTGCGTTCTCGGGCAAGGACCCGACGAAGGTGGATCGTTCGGCCTGCTACAT
>JBOGIX010000535.1:0-8014 GCA_050744685.1 Vicinamibacterales bacterium
GCCTGGAACACGCCGGTGCCCCAGAACGCGGAGCCAATGGCAAAGCCCCATTCGGCGATGTCGAAGCCGGGTCCGAGCGTGCGCACCTGGATGATCCCAATTGCGCTCTCGAGGCCATCAGGCACGACACCGAAGCAGACGTAGCGACCAGCCGCGCGCTCGCGGTGGGTCCAGGCGATGAACCGCTCGAAGCCCTCGACCGTTGTCGGCGGCGGCGAGATGAAGCGCGATACTTCGTCGGTCGAGAGCATCGCGAGCAGCGACGGCGCATCGGACAGCCGCAGCTCGCGAAGCATGACCGTCGACCCGGTGAGCACCGGCAGCGACTGGCGCCAATCGGTCGCCGTGACCGCCGGACGCGAGGCTGCGAGCGTCGCCTGCACATCGACCAGAACCTGGCCGTCGCGGTAGGGCATCTTTTCCATTTTTAGAGCCCTCCCAGCAGGCCACCTGTGAGTGGCGCGGTGACCGGTGTCAGCGTCTGGGTGACCGGTTCGAGCGGAGCGGACGTCTCTTCCGCCGGCACGACCTCCACGGTCTCGGACGGGAAGATGACCTCCCACACGGTCTGATCGAAGTCGGCCGGCACACCATTCGGATCGTCGAAGAGCGGCGTGTCCTCTCCCGAGTTGCCCCAGGTCGTGTTGTCGGTTTCGCTGGCCGTGCCCCACACGATGTTGTCGACCTCGCCGGTGGTGCCCCAGACGATGTTGTCGACCTGGTCCAGCGTGCCCCAGACAATGTTGTCGAGGAACTCTCCCACGCTGGTGCCCCAGACAATGTTGTCGCAGTCGGCTCCGCCGCAGGCGGTGCCCCACACGATGTTGTCGACCTCGTCGAGCGTACCCCACACGATGTTGTCGCCATCGACATGGGTCCCCCACACGATGTTGTCCCCACCGCCGTCGAGCAGCGTGCCCCAGACGATATTGTCCTCGCCGAGCGCATCGAACGTGCCCCACACGATGTTGTCGCCATCGTCACCGAGCAGCGTGCCCCAGACGATGTTGTCGCCATCGCCATCGATCGCGGCTCCCCAGGTCGTGCCCAGCTGGAACGCGTTCGCGTTGGGTCGAATCACGCCGCCCTTGATCCGGTTGTTGCCCCACAGGATCTGCCTGCTCCAGGCGCGGGGCATCCACAAGCGATCGCCGGCTTTCGCCGTCCGGTAGAAGCGGGCCAGCTGGACGGCGCCGTAGGTGTTCAGGAAGCCTGCGCCCTGGGTCAGCGGGTTGTACTGCGCGTGCCGCTGCGCGGTGTACTGCAGGATCGCCTTCACCATGTTGGGCGTGAGCGACGGATTCGCCTGCAGCATCAGCGCAATCGTGCCCGAGACCACCGGCGCGGCCATGCTGGTGCCGGTGAGGCTCAGATATGGCTTGTAGGGCGTGAGGAAGGATCCGCTCATGAGGAACGCGGACTTGCTCGTATACATCGTGCTCGACATGTCCGCGAGCGAGACGATGCCCGTGCCGGGCGCGACCACGTCCGGCTTCGCCTCGTAGTCGATGGCCGACGGACCTCGCGAGCTGTATCCCGCCATCACATCGTCAAAACGGAAGATCGTGCCTTCGTGGCTGAAGGCGCCAACGGTGAGCACCCAGGGCGCGTTGCCGGGCGCCGTGATGCCGCCATACTGCAGTTGCCCGTCGCGGTTCTTCCCGAGGTTGCCGGCGGCCGTGACGACCACCACCCCGGAGTCGACGGCGCGCTTGGCTGCCAGCGTCAACGGATCGGTGAGGTACGACTCGGTAACGGCCGCGCCGACCGAAAGATTGACGACGCGGATGTTGTAGGCACCCCGGTTGGCCACCACCCAGTCCAGCGCGGCGATGACGTCGCTGATGACGCCGCGGCCGCGGTCGTCGAGCACCTTGAGGCCGAGGAGGTGCGCCGACGGCGCGATGCCGGCGCGCGTGCCGAAGGAGTCGTAGCCGTTGCCGGCGATGATCCCGGCCACGTGCGAGCCGTGTCCGTTGTCGTCGTACTGGGCGGTTCGACCGTTCACGAAATCGACGAACGCGGCGACGCGCTGTTCATTCTTGACCCGCACCTGGGAAGACGTGCCCAGGTAAGTCAGGTCGTCGTGCCAGCTCGTGATCCCCGAATCGATCACAGCCACGCCGACGCCTGCACCGGTGTATCCGTATTGAAACTGCGCTGCGCGCGCGCCAACGGTGACTGCCGCCCGATTCAATTCGCCGCCGGTCGGGCGGTCGTAGTGGATGCTCAGGACTTCCGAGCGCTCGGCGAGCTTCCGGATCGCGACGTTCGGCAGCTCGATGGCCTGACCGTTGATGCCGGTCAGCCGCCGTCCGAGCCGGCCGCCAAGCTTCTTGACCTCACCCGACGCGTCGGCGCCAGGCTTCAGCCTGATGATGACGCGAGAGGTCCCCGGCTTCCCCGCCCGCGCCGTGAGTACACGATCGATTTTTTTGCGATCGCGCTGGTTGCCCTTGGCCATGGCCGGGGCGCCCAGTCCGACAACAAGAGCCGCCACGAGCGCGACCCGGGTAAACGTGCTTTCCCATCGAATCAAGACAGACTTCCTTCCTGCTGATACCTCCCGCACGAATACACGCGGGAGCGAACCACGTCGTTAACGATTGATACCTGCCGGCATGCGGCCGGCAGCGGTTGATGGATAACGCCCTCAGTGAATCGCGGATCCCCAGACAGCCTTCGACTGGCGCCAGTCTTCCCGGAGAATGGACCACAGAGCCTGGTCGATGTGCCGGCCCCGCCAGAGGAAGCTCTTTCGCAACACGGCCTCCCTGACAGCGCCGACCTTGGCGAGCGCACCGTTCCCACGACCGTTCAACACCGCCGCCCGCGCCTCGAGGCGCGTGACTCCCACCGTCTCGAACGCGAACTCGATAGTCGCCTTCGCTCCCGCCATAAACACTCCTGTTCCCCAGAAGGAGGATCCGACGGCGAATCCCCATTCGGCCGTCTCGAATCCCGGGTCCAGCTGTCGCAGTTGAAAGATCCCGATCGCCGTATCCAACCCGGCGGGCACGACCGCAAAACAGATGTATCGCCCCGCGACGCGCTCCTGATGAGTCCACGCAATAAAACGCTCGAAGCCGGCGACGGTCGTCGGCGGCGGCGAGATGAATCGCGCAACCTCCTCGGTCGTCAGCAGCTCGGCGAGCGCCGGGGCGTCCGACAGACGCAGTTCGCGCAGGCTCACTTCCCCCGCCCGCAGCACGGGCAGCATCCCTCTCCAGTCACTGCTCGCATCCCCCGCCGTTTCGGCGTGAGGTGGTGTCGTCGAGGTACGTGTAACGGTTCGTGTCGCCAGAGCCATGGTTGTCGATTCCCTGAGCGGCGGGTTCCAGGTCCGCCAGTAAGCGTTCTCGAAGCCGCTTCTCAGCGGCCTGCCCTCGTACCCCAAACGATGTTGTCGTCGTCTGCGAGCGTGCCCCAGACGATGTTGTCCAGGTCGGCGACGGTCCCCCACACAATGTTGTCCAGCGCCGTCGTCCCCCAGACGATGTTGTCGTTGTCCCAAGTGCCCCAGACGATGTTGTCGCCGTCGAGCGTGCCCCAGACGATGTTGTCTTCGTCGAGACCCAGGGCCGTGCCCCAGACGATGTTGTCGGCGTCGACCGCGAGACCGATGACGCGGTTGGGCCATACCAGATCCGTGGTCCACTCCGCGGCCGTACCCCACACGATGTTGTCGAACTCCGCAGCCGTCCCCCAGACGATGTTGTCGTCCGACTCGAAGGCGGTGCCCCAGACGATGTTGTCGGCCCACTGGATGCTGTTGAACGCCAGCGCATCCGTGCCCCAGACGATGTTGTCGTCCCAGAGGAGGGCCTGGGACCAGCGGAGCCTGGAGCCGTCGATGATGGTGATCGGCTCAGGATTGAGCCGAAGCCACGCGGTCCCGGCCGGCATGGTGGTGTTGATCACGAGCGCCATCACCACGGCCCCGCGGGCGTTGATGCTGCCCGTTCCCTGGGTCAGCGCGTCGTACGGGCTGGCGGCGGCGTCCTCGAGCGGAAGGGCGGTGTACTGCAGGACGGCTTTCAGCGCCGCCGGCGACAGCGCCTTGCCGAAATTGGCGGTCCGGCTCGCTTGCAGGACGACCGAGGACACACCAGTGGCGACGGCAGCGGCCATGCTGGTGCCGCTGAGCGATCCGAAGTTCCCCTTCCCGCTCTTCGTCACCCTCAGCAGCTCCGGGTACGCCTCGAACAGCGACGAGAAGCGCGGGGCGTCAGACGTCAGGTTCACGCCGGGCGCCACGATGTCGGGTTTTGCCAGGCCATCGAACCACGTGGGGCCGCGCGAGCTGAACGAAGCCACACGATCGTCCCCGATGCCCACGGTCCCTTTGGTATCGACCGCCCCCACCGTTATCGCGGACGGCGCGTTCCCCGGCGACATGATGCCCGCATATCCCGTCCCGCCGTTTTTCGTCGCGCCGAAGTTCCCCGCCGCAGTCACAACGGTGATCCCCGCGCGCACGGCACTCTCCACCGCGCGCACGAGCGGGTCCGTTTCCGCCGGCTCGTAAATCGGATGCCCGAGTGACAGATTGACGATGTCGATCTTGATGGCGTTCGGGACGGTGCTTTTCTTACTGGCGACAATGAATTCGAGGGCCCGGACGACGTCGCTGGCGCGGCCGCGGCCGTCCTTGTCGAGCACCTTGAAGGCATAGAGGCGAACGCCGGGGGCGATGCCAACGAACTCCCTCTTGGATTCGATTCCGCTGCTGGCGATGAGGCCCGCCACGTGGGTGCCGTGACCGTATTCGTCGGACGGCGTGGTCGCCACGCCACCGCGCGTGAAATCCCAGAAACCGGCAATCTTGTCGGCCAGGTCGCGATTCGGTTCGATGCCCGAATCGAGGATCGCGACGTGCACGCCAACGCCGCTGAAAGGCGAGCCCGCCACGCCTACCGTTTCACGAAGGAGTTCGACCTGTCGGTCCTGCGGCGCCGGCTGCGGCTTCGAACGGCGCGGCTCGTGACGGTTGCGATCCAGCTTGGCGCCGAACGCGGCGACTTCTGCGTCGACCGATATCGCCAGCACGGTCGGATCGGCAGCCAGGGCGGCCAGGTCTTCCGCATGAAGATCGACCGTGAGCGCGTCGAGTCCGGCATGCTCTGCCCGAATGATGTCGCCATGCTGGCGGAGGGCCTGCTTCAGCGACGCGCGCGAGCCGGGACGCGCCTGGATGATGACACGCTGCACCGAGCCGCGCTGTTGGGCGGCGCGCAGGAACTTGTCGAGTTTCGAAGAGCCGCTCTGCGCAGCGGCCGACGAACCAATGCCGATGACGCACAGCGCCGTCGACAACACACGAATGAACAGTTGGGGAGACGGATTCATGTCGTCATATGGCAGAGCAAGGCCAGGGCCACAATGGTCGGGCTTACGGAGTTGAAACGTAAGTTACTGAGAATGTGTCGCTTACGGCACGGAGTGCGGAGACCGCGCACGGGCCGCACACCGCGTCGCTGGTCCGTTCTGGAACACGCGAACCACGGATTCGGCGGGGTTTTGGGGCTAAATCATTGAGAAATCTGTTTACTTCGGGCGTGTGTCCCGAAATGGCGCAGACGTGCCGGGATGGAACACTGAGGTGAGCGGCGCTAAATGGCTGGAGGAGATGCGTTTACGAAAACGTGCCGGGGCGGCGGAGGACAGGTCCGCCCCCGGACGTGACCAGATGGATGGCCAGGACGGTCACGACGAGAGCCGCGGCTGGTGCCATGAGCCACGGCGCGTCGGTGAAGGCGCCCCCCTGCCAGGCGTCGCGGAGCATGGTGCCCCAAGTGGCTGAAGGGACAGGAAATCCCAGCCCCACCATCGACATGGTCGACTCCGTCACCACAAACGCCGGCACCATCATCGTCCATGTGAACAGAAGGAAGGGGGTGGTGGCGGGGAGAAGGTGACGTAGCAGAATCCGAGTGCGGGTAGCCCCCAGGGCGTACGCAGCTTCTGCGTACGCCATCTGCCGTTCGGTTGCGACGATCGCGCGAACGCCTCGCGCCGCGATCGGCCAGCCGACCGTGGCGAGGACGAGTGTCAGTGCCCAGAACACCTGCGGCACGGTGAGCACCAGCGGCATCGCGGCGCGCAGCGCCAAGACGATGAAGAGGGCGGGGAGGATGAGGATGAAGTCGGCGATGGCCATGAGGAGGAAGTCGGTGCGGCCGCCGAGGAGGCCCGCCGTCCCACCGACGAGGGCGCCGATCATCAAGGCCGCGAGTGAGGCGACTGCGGCGACGGCCAGAGACAGCCGGGCGCCGTGCAGCAGTCGGGCGAGCACGTCGCGGCCGAGGGGATCGGCGCCGAGGGGCAGCCAGGGTCCGGCGCCGGCGTCTATCGACGCGATCGTCCCGTCGGAAAACCAGCGGATGGGCATCGGCCGGGTACGGTCCTCCTCGTAGCGGCGCTCGAGCCGGTCGACGAGGACCAGGGGGTAGACGAACGGGCGGGACGGGCGTCCGTGCCGATCGAGAATTCGCGCGGGCATGGGCGGCGCGTTCTCGTGGTCGGCGAACTGGCGACTCGGGTGGTGGGGCGACAGCACCGGTGCGGCTGCCGCGCAGAAGGCGATGGCTGCGAGCAGGGCGGCGCCCGAGCGGCCGGCTGCGGTCATGCGAGCCCCTCCGCGCGTGGATCGGCGGCGGCGAGGGCGAGGTCCGAGACGAGGATGCCGAACGTGAGAAAACAGGCGCCTGCCGCGGCGCATCCTGCGACCAGGTTTGCGTCGCGGTAGACGAGCGCGTCGTACATCAGCGTACCCAGCCCTGGCCAGGTCATGACGTATTCAACGATGAAGGAGCCGCTCATGAGCGCGCCGACGATCATGCCGTAGACGGCGAGGACCGGGGGGAGCGACAGGCGCAGCGCATGACGCCACACGACTCGTGCACGCGACAGGCCGCGCGCGCGTGCGGCCAGCATCGACGGGGTGGCGAGCGCGTCGGCAATCGCGCGGGACTGCAGGCGTTCGAGCGCCCCGGCGATGGGAAGCGCCAGTGCGAGCGTCGGGAGGACGAGGTGCCTCGCCGTTTCCAATACGGTGCTGTCGGGCGGCAGTCCTCCCAGCGGGAACCAGCCCGTACGCGACGCGAGCATCAACAGCGCGAGCGACAGGACGATGGGCGGGATGGAGATGAAGAGGAGGGCGGCAGTGCCGGCGAGGCGGACGAGGGCGCCGCGGCGGCGGCTGCCGGTTACGATGCCGAGCGGGATCCCGATAGCGGTGGCGACGGCCAGCGCGGCGATGCCGAGGAGCAGGCTGCGGCCGGCGCGTTCGGCGATCAGGGCCGAGACGGAGCGGCCGGGGTACCTGGTGGACTCGCCGAGATCAAAGTGCAGAAGGCCGTTCGCCCATCGCAAGTACTGTTCGTGCAGCGGACAATCGAGGCACAGGCGTGCGCGTTCGGCCGCGACGGCGGCGGGGTCGGCGGCGAAGCCGGACAGGTGGTCGCCGGGGGCGACGCGCGCCAGCAGCATCGCGGCCGAGGCCACGATGATCACCAGCGCGAGTGAGGCGAGCGTGCGCCGGAGCGCGAACCTGACGAGCCGCGGTGGCACGGAGACCTTTTCGGTTCCAGTGGAACCATGCGTTATCGCGCGGAGCCCGTCGCGTCGACCGTCAGCGTGTCGGCGCTCCAGAGGATCTGCGGGATTTGCGGAGCGGGGCTGATGTTGCCGACCCGCGGCGAGAGCGCGATCGTGACGTTCGGCGCGACGAAGTAGATGGCGGGAAGCTGCTCGCCGAAGATCCGCAGGACTTCGTTGAAGAGGCGTTGCCGTTCCTCGAGCGCGGTGGCTGCGGTCTGCCGGATCATCAAGTCGTCGATGGCCTTCTCCCATTCGGTGGCGGGCGTTTGCTGATTGGGGTTCCAGACGTGGCTGCCGCCTGAGCTCAGCCAGAAGTCCAGATTCAGCGCGGGGTCGAGGTCTGCGGCGACGAGCCGGCGATACATCGCGTCGTAGTCGCACGCGAGCAGCCGCTTCGTCACCTCACTGGACT
>JBOGIX010000536.1:0-3415 GCA_050744685.1 Vicinamibacterales bacterium
ATCGTGCGGTGGCGCTTGTACATCTGCCGCGCCATCCGCACGGTGGGCACCGTCAGGCGCCGTTTGAGATAGCCGTCGAGATCGAGTGTGAACTCCGCCTGGGTGCGGTCGCGTTCCAGGATCTGCGCGACCGGCTGCTCGACGTTGGCAAGGGCCCGTTCGATTATCTCCGGGCGAATCCCGCGCGCCTCGGCTTCCGTGCGGAGCTCGGCGAGCCAGACCTCGAAGGGAGGCAGCGGCAGCGGCGGAACGGGCGCGACCGGCGCAACCGGCGCGGACTCCTGACCGGCGGCGACGCTGCCGAGGCCGAATGCCGCAGCGCCGCTTGGCCACAACGGGCCGTCCGCGAGGACCACGACGAGCAGCACCGCGGCCATCGCCGCTCGCAGCATTCCCATGCGTGATTCTACTCCGCGCGGGTCGATAGCAAGGGGCCCGGACGTCGGCTCACTCGAGCTGAGTAGACCAGCTCAGAGCCTCTGAATGAATGGGTGGCTTCCGGCTTCAGCCGGAAGAATTCCCCTGAGATCTTCCGCCTGAAGGCGGAAGCCACCCGCCCTCAGCTCCACTCACTTGAGTGGAGTGGCTGACAGCCAACCAGAATTCATCTCAACTCAAGTGAATTCCTGGGAATTCCCAGGTTCACAACGGCGCTCTCGCCGCCGCCGGTCTCGCTCGAACGAAGAGCGCGATGACGGCAGACGCGAGAATGCCGGTGACGAGCGTGCCAATGAAGCCCGACATGGCATTGGCCATCGGCGTGGCCGCCGTCTTCCCGGCCTCAATCGCGGCGTCGATCTGATCGGCGGTCTGCCCCTGGGCCTGGAGCATCTTTCGCTGCGCGGCCTCCAGCTCGGCGAAGTAGTCGGGAAACGCCACCATGGTGAACAGCAGCGACGAGCCGATGATCACGACGCCGGCGATGACGGCCATCAACGTACCGGCAACGACCTGCCCGCCGTAGATCCGACCCTCGGCTGCCGTCTTGCGGAGGCCCCACACGAGCCCCGCGACCTCGATCACGACGACGAAGAAGAACGCCCAGAGCATCACGGGATCCTTGTACCAGCCGGTGAAGCCCATCACGAAGGTCCAGATTCCGCAGAGCACGCCGATCATCAATCCAGTACTTAGAATCGGGTGCATCACACCACCTCCGTTCATTTGCGGGCGCCGGCGTGCCGGCCTGTCGACGACCGCAGCATCTTCAGAAAGACATCGGAGTTCTCGTACACGCCGGTGAACTGCCAGGCGCCCGGGCCAGAGGCCGACAGCGGAACGTCCGAGGCGGTATGGCCCGAGATCACGTGCGCCACCGGCCCGGTATCACCCGGGCATCCGTCGGCAGCCGGGCACGGATCGCCGCCATTTTCGATGGTCCCGGGCACGGGGAATCCCGGCACCGCCGTCCCTGCGACCGACGTGTTCTCCGAAGATGCGCCCGGGCCGTCGCGCGCCGGGTTGGCCACGGCCACACCCGACCTCAGCACCGCAGCTTCGTGCTGCTCGCGATTCGACAACCAGTTCTCGTGACGATCGGGGCCTGCGGCCCACCCGAGCAGCAGCTTGCGCGACGGATCCGGATCGGTCGGATACCCCTTCTCGTCGCGCGTGTAGTTCGGGACGAAGTTCAGCTCCTGTTCGGGCTCGAAACGGAACACGGCGGCGTAGTCGCGAACGGCGCGTCCGATCTGGCCGGGCGCAAAGCGCTCGTTGCCGACGGCGATCAGGCCCAACCCGCCGGTCTCGTGGTCGGCCGTGACGATGACGAGCGTGTCGTTGGACTGATCGGCGTCGGCGTTGGTGCGCCGTGCGAAGTCGAGCGCCACCTGCACCGCGCGGTCGAACTCGATGACATCCCAGATCGTCCGCTCCGCATCCACCGCGTGCGCACGCTTGTCGATCGACGCGCCCTCGATCATCAGGTAGAACCCGGCGGGGGAATGGGCCGACAGCGAATACAGCGCCAGGCTCGCGAGATCCTCGAGCATGGGCGTGTCGCGGACCGCCGCGTTCGCCGTTCGCGCGAGCTCGCTGCTGTAGCGGCCAGCCCCGACCTTGTCGAAGGCGACCGGGAGGTGCGCGCTGGCGAAGAGGCCGAGGATCTTCGCCGGCGGCGGCGACTTCAACGCGGCCGCGACGTCGGTGGCATTCGACACACGCGCAAATCCTGCGCCGGCGAACTCCTCGGCGAGACGCCGGCCGTCCGTCCGTTCGCCGCCCGCGGCAGGTGGATTGAAGTGGCGCGCGCCGCCCCCCATCAGCACGGAGACGCCGTTCGTGGCGCGCTCGTCGAAGAACTGGGCGGCGATGCCGGCGCCCGCGAACCGGTCGGACGTGTGCGCCGCGTTCGCACCGGGCGTCGAATCGGTCACGTCCGCGGTGGTCACGATGCCGACGTTGAACCCATTGCCGCGTGTCCGCCGCAGCACTTCGCCGATGTATTCGATGCGCGGGTTGTCGAACGGATCGGGCGTATTGTCGGGAAAGATGCCTTCCTGGTTGTTCGCGTTCTTCTGTCCCGTCGAGTAGGACGCCATGCCGGGCGAGGAATCGGTGATCACCGAGTTCAGCGAGGCGGTCATGACCATGCCGGTGACCTCCAGCGTGTCCATGGCCAGGCGGCCGGCGGCCTTGCCGTTGTGCACGCCGCGCGAGACGATACGCGCCGCAGTCCGGTGGGCGATGCCCATGCCGTCGCCGAGCAGCAGGATGATGTTCCGGGCGCGCGCGCCGCGGCTCCCCGTCGCCCACTCCTCGACCGTCAACCTGGAGGTCGCGCCCGCACCGTCGTCCGTCCGCGCCTCGATGACGAGCGGCCCCGCCGCCTTCACGCTGTATCCGCGCAGCAGGAAGTTGGTCGTGTTCCGGTAGGCCGGCGCTGCGCGCAGATGCGCGGGCAGGTCCGGGGCGTTCGCGCCGGTGCCGCCTGCGCCGCGCTCGCCACCGATCCCCGGATCGAGGATGTTTCGCGTGCTGACGTCTCGGCCGTTCACCATGACGCGCAGCCCGCGCGGCGGGTCGTCCGTGTCCGAGGAGGCCTCGACGCGGATGTCGAAGCGCTGGCCCGCGGCCAGCAGACCGCCGTCGGGGGGCATAATCCGGATCCGCGTCGCGGCGGTGGCGCTCGCGGCGGCCGCCAGGAGGCACAGGACACTCGTTGGAAGGATCAGGACTCGTATACGACTGGGTCGGGTCATCTCCCCGGATCATATGCCGCGAGGTGGTTCCCCAGTCAGCACGAGGCCGCCCGCGAGAAGGAGAGACGTACGCGATGCCGAACAGTCGAGTCAACTCCCAACCTCCAACTCCCAACTCCCAAAGCGCGTGGTTCGAGATAGTGGGGCGGAAGACGACCCATCCAGCTGCGACTCGCAACTTTCACCCAGCTGTTTCGAACCGCGCGCTTTGGGAG
>JBOGIX010000537.1:0-4019 GCA_050744685.1 Vicinamibacterales bacterium
GGCAACAGCAACCAGTTCTCGTACTTGAACTATCGCGACCTCCGGGACAGTGGGATCTTCGAAACGGTCGCCGGATACCGCCAAGTGCGCCTGAACCTTCGCACGGGCGACGAGGCAGAGCGCGTCGATGGACTGGCGGTCACGCCGAACTTCTTCGAAGCCGTGCGCATTCCACTTGCGCTCGGCCGTGCGTTCGGCGCGATGGAAGCCGCGCCGGAGCGAGACCCGCGCGTCGCCGTCATCAGCAACGCATTCTGGCGCCGCCGCTTCAACGCGAGCCCCGCCATCGCCGGCCGGGAGATGACGCTCAACGGCGAGTCCTTCACCGTGATCGGGGTTCTACCAGAACGGTACCACCCAGTGACCTTGCTGTCGGATCCCGCAGTCTACGTTCCCGTCACAAGGCTGGTGCTTCCGACGATCGGCGATCGCAGGAATGGTAACGCGTTGGGCGTGCTGGGCTGGCTGCGCCCTGGCACGACGCGCGAACAAGCGCAGGCGGCGATCACCAACCTCGGCGCTGCGCTCGAGCAGCAATACCCGATTGAGAACCGTGGCATGGGCCGGCCCGGTCGCATCGTATCGCTGGTCGGACGAGAATTCGGCGATTCGCCCGTGAGGCTCGTCGCTCCGACAATACTCCTAACGCTATTTGGACTAGTGCTCCTCAGCGCGTGTGCAAATGTCGCAGGCTTGCTCCTGGCCCGGTCCGCTTATAGGCAGCGGGAGATCGCAGTCCGGACGGCACTCGGCGCTCGCCGCTTCCAACTCGTCCGAATGTTGCTCGTTGAAAGCTTTGCCCTGGCGCTTGTCGGGGCCGTAGCCGGGACGCTTCTCTCGCTCTGGCTGATGCACACGCTGGACGTCATCGTTTTGCCTGCAGCCGGTGCCCTCAACCTCGCACTTGAAGCCGACCTGTCACTTGCCGCGTACGCGCTGCTCCTGCTGATCGTGACTGGTTTGCTCTGCGGCATCGTCCCGAGCTGGCGCGCGACCAAGACGAACGTAGTCGCCGCAATCCAGACTGGTGAGAGCCACGGCTCGACCGGCCGCCTGTGGCTCCGCCACGCGTTCGTCGTGGGACAGGTCGCTGCGTGCGTGATCCTGCTCGTGCTGTCATCCCTTATGCTTCGGAGTCTCTTCCGAATCACGTCGATCGATCCTGGATTCGATCTCGACCGGGGCCTTGTTGCCAGCGTACACCTCGACGCGGATCGCTACGCCACCGACGGTGGCCTGCTGCTCGGCGAGCGGATCCTCGAACGCCTCGAGCGGCTGCCCGGAATCGAGTCGGCCAGCCTTGCGAACATCGTGGCGCTGGGGACCGACGCCAGCGCCACGCGCTTTCAGACCGAAACGCAGCCAGACGCATCGACAAACCCTCGATCGTTCATCAACAGCGTCAGTCCGCGATACTTTGCGACACTCGGCGTTTCCATCTTGCGTGGGCGCGACTTCGACGCGCGCGACCGGCAGGGAAGCCCGCCGGTTGTCGTTGTCAGCCAGGCGTTCGCTAACGCGTATTTTCCCGGGGGCGAACCGCTCGGAAAACGCGTGCGACAGTCGAACGACGAGCCGTACGCTGAAATCGTTGGAATCGTGCGCGACCACAAATATCAGTCCTACGGTGAAGCCGCGGCGCCGATTCTCTATTCCGCGTACGCCCAGCGCCCCCGAGTGTCCACGCAGGTGCGGCCGGTAGTCGTGCACGTGCGAACGACCGTAGCACCGGCGTCACTGCTGCAAAATGTGAAACAGGAGATCGCGCAGATCGACGCGACGAGCTCTGCCGACGTGCAGACGCTGCGCGACGCCGTCGGAACCGAGCCTGCTCTCCGCCGCCTCGGTAGTCAGCTTCTGGCGGCGGCTGGTGCGCTGGGGCTGCTGCTTGCGACGATCGGTCTGTACGGAATGATGGCGTTCGTCGTTGCTTCGCGCGCGCCAGAGATTGGGGTCCGAATGGCTCTCGGCGCTAGTGCCGGCCGCATTCTCCGCGGCGTGCTCGGGCAGGGGTTGAAACTTGTGACGATCGGAATCCTCGTCGGCGCCGCGCTGTCGCTGGCTCTGTCGCATGCGATGGCCAGCCTGTTGGCGGGTTTGAGCGCCGCCGATCCAATATCGTTCGTCGCGACGGCCGTCTTGCTGATCGTCGTCGGTCTGGTTGCGTGCTACCTTCCCGCTCGGAAGGCTGCACGGCTGGATCCGCTCGCCGCCTTGCGAAGGCTGTAGCGACGCGACGCCCTTCACACGGCTGGGCGGCAGCGTCGCTGTTGAATCCCGCCCCATTACCTAGGGCGCGCTGGCAACCTCGTCGTAGGCCGGTCCGAGCGGTCGCGGCACGAGCGGGCCGTAATCTTCGAACCCGGGGATGACGTCGGTGGACGCGACCACCTGCTCCCGGCTCTTGCCCGCCTTCGCCTGTCCGCGGACGTACTGCAGGAGCGCCACGAGATAGTTCGCATGCCGCGCCAGGTCGGCCCGGGTGCCCGTCACCTCGAACTTCGGCGCCGCGTGGCCGAAGATGTACACCGTGTCGGCCGGCAGCTCCGCCGCGACCTTGTTCAACACCGTCGTCCAGTTCGCGATCGAGGCGCCGTTGGCGCGATCGATCACCGGGTGCGCGCGGTTGAACATCAGGTCGCCCATGTGCGCCACGTTGGCGCGCTCGAAATAGATCACGACGTCGCCGCCGGTGTGGGCCGGGCCGTAGTGCTTGATTGAGATGCGTTCGTCGCCATGGTCGAGGGTCAGCGCGTCCGTTACCGTCCTGTCGATCGCGGCGGGCGCGGCCGGCGCCGGCGTCGCCGGGGGCGGATTCAGCTGCGCGCGCTTGGCCACCTGCGCGTCGTAGCCCGCCTTCAGATAGCCCGGCACGTTGGCGTGCGCGACGATCTCTTTCGTCTTCGGACGGAACACGCCATTGCCGCCGGTGTGGTCGCCATGATGGTGCGTGTTGATCAATGTCGTGATATCCGTTCGCCCGGACTTCTTGAGCAACTGCTCGATGCAGAGCGTCGCGGTATCGGGAAACTGACTGTCGACCGCGACCACTCCGCCCGGATTGATCAGCCAGCCAATCGTGCCGCCGCGGGCCGTCCAGTAGCCCGTGTTGCGGCGCAGCTCCTTGAAGAGCGGCGTGACCGGCGCGGGCGGCGGCTGTTGTGCGGAGAGGGGAAGCCGTCCGAACGCGCCGGCGCCGAGGGCAGCCATGGTACCGGTGAGGAAGTGGCGTCGTGTCAGCATGGAAGAATCATATCCCCCGGCTGCGGCCGGCGCCGTGGATCTCCGGTCGGACGAGCGTCCACACGAGGTGCCCGAAGGGGGAAGAATCCGTCACGAGCGCGAGATTTTCACGGCCCGGTTCCATTCACGCCCGGCCGCCGGCCATTCACACACCAACCGGGCGATCGTGCGTTCCGCCGCGCGGGTACGGCGCATGCTTTCATTGCTGCGGTCATGGAGCGCGGCGCCTGGCGCCCAACGTTCTCCAATTGACAGTCGAAGGTGTCGTGCGACAGCTGCGGCGCGAACAAGCAGCCGCGAGCAATTCACCTGAGCTCAAGTGAATTCCGGTTCAGGTGAGTCCGAGCGATTCCCGCGCGTAGACGATCGACCGCTCCACGCACTCGTGCTCGAGCGCGAGCCTCTCCGCCGCGGTGAGGCCCGTGATGCGCGGCAGGGATGCGCGCGTGCCGCCGTCCCGTATCCGCGAGAGCGCCCGCGCCAGGTCGCGGCCGTTCACGTCGTCGAACGTTGCCCAGTAGCGATCCGTCAGGCACGGCACCAAAAGCGGATCGCGGACGATCATCTCCAATGAGAGCCGCACCTCCGGCCTCGCAGCGCGGATCGTGTCGACGATGCCTGGCATGTCGAGGAGACCCTCGCCAAGCGGCACTTCCGACAGGAGAAAGCCGGTCTCGCACTCCTCCATGCCCATGTCTTTCAGGTGCACGTTGACCGTCCAGGGAGCAAGCAGTCTGACGGTCTCCATCGGATCGTCGAGTATCGCGAGGTTGTTG
>JBOGIX010000538.1:0-2547 GCA_050744685.1 Vicinamibacterales bacterium
GCATGCGCCGCCACGATCGTGCAGCCGAGCAGCCGGCCACGCTCATGATGCACCCTGACGAACCCTTCGGTCTCGTCATCGAGGACGGCGCGATCGACCTCCGATAGAGGCACGGAGGTCGTCTGGACCGCCGGCCTCCGCTTTTCCGCGTCCTCGGCCGAGAGGCCGACGTGCGCCACTTCGGGATCCGTGTACGTGCACCACGGAACCGTCAACGCGGTGGTGTTCCGGCGTCCGAAGAACAACGCGTTCTGAATGACGATGAGCGCCGTGGCGTCGGCGACGTGCGTGAACTGAAACCGTGAGCACACGTCGCCCGCGGCGTACACGCGGCGGTTGGCCGTTCGGAGCCGGTCGTCAACGACGACACCGCGCGGTCCGGCGTGAATGCCGGCCCGCGCCAGATCGAGACCGTCGACGTTTGGCGTGCGGCCGGTGGCGACGAGCAGGCGATCGCCGGCGACGGCGTCGTGCGGAGCTTCTGGGCCGCGACGGAATTGTACGAGCGTTTCGCCGTTCCGCTGAGAGATGCCGGTGATCGTTGCACCGAGCTCGATGTGCACGCCGTCGCGCGTGAGGGCGCGCTGCACCAGGTGCGAGGCTTCCGTGTCATCGTTTGGCAGCAGGCGCTGGGCCTGATCGAACAGCGTGACGCGGCTCCCGAGCCGCGCGAACGCCTGGGACAGCTCGCAGCCGACCGGGCCGCCGCCGATCACGAGCAGCCGCTCCGGACGCTCGGCGAGCTCGAAGATTGTTTCGTTCGTGAGATACGTCGTGCTGGAAAGGCCATCGATCGGCGGCGTCGCTGGACGGCTGCCGGTAGCGATCACCGCGCGGATGAAGCGCAGTGTCTCGGAGCCGACCGTGATCTCGCGCGGACTGATGAACGACGCGTTCCCGAAGAACACGTCGATCCCCAGCCCGCGCAGCCGCCCGGCCGAGTCGTTCACGGCCAGGCCGGCGCGGCGCTGACGCATCCGTGTCATCACGTCGGGGAACTTCACGTCCACGCCGGTCGTGCGGATGCCCAGAGCGCCGGCGCGGCGAAGCTCGCCGACGGCACGCGCCGTTCGCAGGATAGCCTTGGAGGGTACGCAGCCGGTGATCAGGCAGTCGCCGCCGAGCTGGTGCCGTTCGACGATCGCCACCCGTGCGCCAAGGCCAGCGGCGCCCACCGCGCTGACGAGGCCAGCCGTGCCTCCCCCGATCACGACGACGTCGTACGTGCCCTGCGGCCGAGGGTTGTGCCAATCGGCCGGATGAACGAGCGCCTCGAGCGTCCGATCGGCTGCATCGAGGGCCAGCGGCATGTTTACCTCCGCCCTTGAGTTCCGCCGGTCGGCGTGACAGGCTGGGCATCCGCACCAGCGGGGGAGGGACGCATGGCAGATCATTACTACGATTCCGCAGATCTGGGGCGCTTTTCGGAGATCGGAAAGAACAGCCCGGAGCTCGCGGCAAAGTTCTTCGAGTGGTACGGCGCCGTGTTCGCCGATGGCGCGCTGTCGGCGCGCGAAAAATCGGTGATCGCCCTTGCCGTCGCGCACGCGGTGCAGTGTCCGTACTGCATCGACGCCTACAGTCGCGACGCGCTGGAAAAGGGCGCCGACCTCGACCAGATGACGGAAGCCGTCCACGTGGCCGCGGCCATCCGCGGCGGGGCGTCGCTGGTACACGGCGTCCAAATGCGGGGGCACGCCGCGAAAGTGGCCATGTAACCGATGTCCTCTCTTGCCTTCCGGCGCCTTCCGCTCGCGAACCCCGATGTTCAGCACGAAGCGCTGGGGCGGCTTCCCCTCACGTGTGAGTTCGAGGAGGCGGTCGCGCGATCAGGGCAGTGGCCGCTGAGGCCGGCACGTCTCGAAGTCCTCCAGATCAACGTCGGCAAGCTCTGTAATCAAACGTGCCGTCACTGTCATGTCGACGCCGGACCGGATCGGCGCGAGGTGATGACGCGAGAGACGATGGCGCTGTGCCTCGACGCGCTGGACCAGTCGGCGATTCCCACGGTGGACATCACGGGCGGGGCGCCCGAACTGAACCCGGATTTCCGATGGCTCGTGGCGGAGTGCCGCGCCCGCGGTCGCCACGTGATCGATCGATGCAATCTCACGGTGCTGGAGCTTGCATCACAACAGGACCTGGCGGCGTTCCTCGCCGATCACCAGGTTGAAGTCGTGTGCTCGCTGCCACACTACCGCGCGCCGAACACGGATCGCCAGCGAGGGGCCGGTGTGTACGAGAAATCGATCGCGGCCCTGCGGCGTCTCAATGCCCTCGGCTACGGCAGCGGAACGTCAGGGCTGCGGCTGGTGCTCGTCACGAATCCCGTGGGCGCTTTCCTGCCGGGTTCGCAGACGTCGCTCGAAACCGAGTGGAAGCGCGAGCTGTGGCGGCTGCACGAGATTCGGTTCGACGCGCTGTACACGATCACCAATATGCCGATCAGCCGGTTCCTCGAGTGGCTGATCGACTCGGGGAATCTCGAAGGATACATGGAGCGGCTCGTCACCGCGTTCAATCCCAGGGCGGTCAGCGGCCTCATGT
>JBOGIX010000539.1:0-4414 GCA_050744685.1 Vicinamibacterales bacterium
AATGTCTCCAGGATCGACGAGCCGGTGATTACGGCGATGATGCTCACGCCGTCCGAGCACGTGGGCGCCATCCTGCAGCTCTGCCAGGAAAAGCGCGGCGTGCAGAAATCCATCGAGTACCTCGCGGCCGACCGCGTGCTCGTCACCTACGCACTGCCCTTCAACGAGGTGGTGCTCGACTTTTACGACCGCCTCAAGACGCTCTCGCGCGGCTACGCCTCGCTCGACTACCATGTCACCGGCTACCAGGAGTCGCCGCTCGTCAAGCTGGACATCCTGGTCAACGAGGAGCCGGTCGACGCGCTGTCGGTGATCGTGCACCGCGACATGGCCTACCAGCGCGGGCGCGCGCTCGCCTCGAAGATGCGGGAGCTCATCCCCCGGCAGATGTTCGAGGTCGCGATCCAGGCCGCCCTCGGCAGCCGGATCATCGCCCGCGAGTCGGTCAAGGCCCTGAGGAAGAACGTGCTCGCGAAGTGCTACGGCGGCGACATCTCGCGCAAGCGCAAGCTGCTCGAGAAACAGAAGGAAGGCAAGAAGCGCATGAAGCGGGTGGGGAGGGTCGAGATACCGCAGGAGGCGTTTCTCGCGGTGCTAAAGGTGGGGACGGAGAGCTGACGCTGCAATGCCAGGAATGCTCATGAATGCCATGAATAGGCAGAACTCGGCAGGCCCTCGCCCCATGCGCTTTCCTCGGTTCTCCGGATTTTGACATTCTTGGCATTCATGGCATTTTTGGCATCCATGGCATTCCAATGAGCGAAGGGCCCAAGAAATCCGTCGTCCGCGAGTACTTCGAGTCCATCGTCATCGCGGTGATCCTGGCGCTCTTCGTCCGTACCTGGGCGGTGCAGGCCTTCAAGATCCCGACCGGGTCGATGGAGAACAACCTTCTCATCGGCGATCATCTGCTCGTCAACAAGTTCGTCTTCGGCCCCTCGGCCAACGCGCTCGAGCGCACGCTCCTGCCGATGCGCGAGATCCGCCGCGGCGACATCGTCGTGTTCAAGTACCCGGATGAGCCGGAGCGCGATTTCATCAAACGTGTCATCGGCCTGCCTGGCGACACGGTGGAGCTCCGCAACAAGAAGGTCTACATCAACGGCCAGGCGCTCGACGAGCCGTACGTGCACTTCCTCGATGCCACCCGCGACGACGGGGAGGTCACGTCGTTCGACGTGCGCGAGCGATACGGGCCCGTGCGCGTGCCCGACGGGCAGTACTTCGTCATGGGGGACAATCGCGACAACTCGCAGGACAGCCGCTACTGGGGCTTCCTGCCGCGGACGTACATCAAGGGCCAGGCGCTGATGATTTACTGGTCCTACGACACGGGGCCGGAGTCGTACACCGAGGACGAGGGTTTCGGGGCCACCGTCTCGCGTGTGTTTTCGGTGATCACGCACTTCTTCACGAGGACACGCTGGGAGCGGCTCTTTCACCAGATTCACTAGTCAGCTTCCAGCTTCCAGCTTCCAGCTTCCAGCTTTCAGCTTCGAGCTTTGGTTCTTGGCTGGAAGCTGCGGGTCGGAAGCAGGGGTTGCAGGGCGCCTTCGAGTGTTACCCAGGGTAGCCGGGACTCTGTCACCGGCACGCGAGGCAGGAGTGGGATCGGCGCCGGCGGAGGGCTGGCGGCGCAACGGAGGCAGCGATGGTGCGGAACCTGATCAGGATGGCCGTGGTGCTCTTGATCGCACACGCCCTGTTCCGGTTCGTTCCCCCTTACGTACACTACCATCAGTTCAAGGACGCCGTCGGCGAGGCCGCGCTCTTTGCCCGGGATCGCCCCGTGGCCGATCTCGTGGATCAGGTCATGGCGCTCGCAGCGAAGTACGAGATACCGATCGAGCGCGATGCGGTGCAGGTGACCCGCGACAAGCGGTCCACCTACATCACCGTGAACTACGAGGAACAGATCGAGTGGCTGCCGTCCTACAAACGCCCGATGCCGTTCACCGTGGACGTCCAGGGCTGGCACGTGCAGCCGCCGTCGAAGACCGACGGACTGCGCCAGTAGCCCGTCTCGCTACCCGTCCCCGAGCTGCCGGCGCGCCCGCGAAGCGGCGGCCTCCGCCCGGTGTGCCAATGCGTCCAGCTCGCTCCGCGCCTGCTGCACATACGCATCGTCCTTGATGCTCCGCAGGTTGATTTCGACGTTCAACGCCGCTCCGCGAAGGCCGGCGCCGAGCAGTTCGATCCCTACCCCGGTGTCGCTTGCCGCGTTGCGGTTGCCATATTCCGCCACGGTCGTTGCCGCCTCCAGCGCCTCGGCGGAGTGTCGTGCCACGGCCAGCGGCGCCTGAACCGCTGCCGCGAGGGTGGACTGAATCCGCGCGCTCCGTTCCGACTTCTGCGCGTCCGTCGCCTTCGGCAGCCTGAACGCTGCGACCACGTCGTCGTAGGCGCGGCTGTCTTCGTCGACGAGCGACGTCAACCTTTCGGCGAGCGCGGCGGTTCGCCGGCCGGCGTCGTGCAGCTGGTCAACAGCGGCAGGCGATTCCGCGCGGCGTGTCGGCATGCCGGCCACCATGGCGAGGAGAGACGTGCCGATGGCGCTCGCGAGCGCGGCGGCCGATCCGCCCCCGGGCGTCGGCTCGGAAGATCGAAGGCGATCGAGGAACGCCGCAACGGTCAGGAGTGTGAGGTTCATGGGCGTTGCTCCGGTACCGGCGCTGCGCCGTGGACGACGCGTCCCCGTTTGATCACGGCGCGGATCGGCGCCGCCCCGACACGAAGAAGGTTGATGGCGTCGCCATCGACGACGAGAAGGTCGGCGTCCTTGCCGGCTTCGAGGCTGCCGGCGACGTCGGCACGATCGAGCGACCACGCGGCGTTGATAGTAGCGGCGACCAGCGCTTCTTCGAACGTCATGTGCATCGCGAAGCACGCGAGCGCCATCGCGAACGGCATGCTCGGGGAGAGGCCCCCGCCGGGGTTGACGTCGGTGGCGAGCGCGACGGGCACATCGGCCGCAATGAGCTCGCGCGCGGGGGCGAACCGCCCGATCTTGAGGAACAACGCCGCGATGGGAAGCAGCGTCGCGGTGATGCCGGCGCCTGCGAGTCGCGCGATATCGGCCGGCGTCACGAAGATCAGGTGATCGGCGGAGCGGGCACCAAGGCGGGCGGCGACGGCGGCGCCGCCGCTCGACGCGAGCTCGTCGGCGTGGATGCGCGCCTTCAGTCCGGCATCGAGGCCGGCCTGCAGCACGTGCTGCGATTCGTCCGGCGTGAACACACCCTCCTCGCAGAACACGTCGCACCATTCCGCGAGCCCGTCGCGCGCGACGGCGGGGATCATCCCGTTCACCACGAGATCGATGTACCGCTGCCGATTGCCCCGGTGCTCGACGGGGATCTCGTGCGCGCCGAGGAACGTCGGCACGATGGACATCGGATGCGTGCGCGCGAGCTCACGGATGGCGCGGAGCAGGTTCAGCTCGGACTCGAGCGTGAGCCCGTAGCCGCTCTTGATCTCGCAGGTCGTCGTCCCGGCCGCGAGCATGGCGTCGAGGCGCCCGGCGGTGGCCTGGACGAGCGCGCCGACCGACGCGGCCCGGGTTGCGGCGACCGTCGAGACGATCCCGCCGCCGGCGGCGGCGATCTGCGTGTAGCTCTCGCCGGCCAGTCTGCGGCGGAGCTCGGGTAGACGGTCGCCGGCGTACGCCGCATGGGTATGCGCGTCGACGAATCCGGGGACGACCGCGTGCTCATTCCCGAGGTCCCAGACACGCGCCTGCGGCGAGAGCACGATCGAGGAGTGGATCGCGTCGGAGCTGCCGACGAAGATCAGCCGCCCGTTGGCCGCGGCGATCGCTCCGTCGGCGATCGCACCGGCCCTGGACTGGGCGATGCCGGCCTTTGGCGCCGGCCCCGCGCACGTCAACATCTCGCGGGCGTGCAGGATCAGGAGATCGGCGGAAGGCAGGGTCAAGGCGCGGCGCTCACCCTTCGGAGCTGCCGAGCGCGAGCACGCGGCGATCGAGCTCCTCGGGGGTCAGGCCTGCGACACGGAGCCGCTTGTCGCGGCTCTTCTCGCCGGCCACGATGGCGATGTCCTGCCTGCGGCAGCCGAGCCGATCGGCGATGAAGGCGACGAGCGCGTCGTTGGCGGCGCCGTCGACCGGCGCGGCCGCCAGACGCACGAGCAGTGCGTCCCCGCGGAAGCCCGCGATCGCGCTGCGGCCGGCCCGGGGAATCACGCGAACGAGCATGGTGGCGCTGTCGGTCATCTTTGATCCGGGGGGCTTCGCCCCGCCGGACCCCCCATCGCCGTCGCTCGCGGGGCCCCCTAGCCCCGCTCCGCTTCCGGCGGGCGCCGATGGCGCGCCTAGTTCGTTATGCGGCGCCTGCTCCAAACGCTGCGCCGCCGAATCACACTGAATAGGAAACGTGGACGTCGGGCGCGTCAGAGC
>JBOGIX010000540.1:0-4291 GCA_050744685.1 Vicinamibacterales bacterium
TCGGGGCAGGCAGTAGACAGCAGGCATCGGGCGTGCTGCCCTTGGTCTCCTCCGGGCCGGGGCAGTTCCTCCTCAGCTCGCAGCGCTGGCTCGGTGAATCTCCATCCTGCTGTCTACTGGCTGCCGCCGTTCAGCCTCGCTCCACCCTCGACCTCATCTTCCGTGTCGTCCGTCAGGTCGTCGTCTCCCCAGGGACTGGGCTGCGGGCCGGGGATGATCCCGGCGATATCGGGATCTTCTCCGCCCGGGGTATTGGGCGCGTTCGCGCGGCGAACCTTCGCCTCGTCGCGCCGGCGAAGTTTTTCCTGCTGGCGTTCCTGACGGGCGCGTTCGCGCGCGCGTTTCTGTTGTGTGACTTTTGGTCGGCTCGCCATCGGGTACCCTCCTTCGCACAATCCGGCCCTGTGTGTCCGTACACGAAAAAGCGCCGGTGCAAGTTACCGGCGCATGGGGCTCTCGCAAAAGCGCTCCAGGGGCGGTTGCCGCATCGTCCGAGCATAACATGCTTCGGCGGCGGCGTGCCGCCTCGACCGTGGGGACAGTCGCCCTGGATCAGAGGTCTATGATGATCGAGGCACGATGACCGTGCCCAGCCGGAGGGTGTCCATGCGTTCAGTCACGGGTCTGCACCACATCACCGCGATCGCCGGCCCGGCGCAGGAGAACCTCGACTTCTATGCGGGCATCCTGGGCATGCGCCTGGTCAAGCGGAGCGTCAACCAGGACGACCCCGGCACCTACCACCTGTTCTATGCGGACGCCGAAGGGCGTCCTGGCACCGACCTGACGTTTTTTCCGTGGGCGCACCTGGCTCCGCCGCGCGAAGGCCACGGCCTCAGTACCGAGGTTTCGCTCGCCATTCCGGCTGGCAGTCTCGAGTTCTGGAGAGAGCGGCTCGCCCACTACGGTGTGCGTACGGATCCCGTCGAACCGCGCTTCGGCCAGGCGGTGATCCCCGCCGTCGATCCACACGGCCTGCGGGTCTCCCTCGTCGAGAGCGCCGGCGCGGCGGCCCGCCCCTTCACCCCATGGGAGCACAGCACGGTCCCCGCGGATCGCCAGATCCGCGGACTCGAAAGCGCGCGGCTCAGGGAACTCGAGCTCGGCCCGACAGCGGTGTTCCTCGAAACCGTGTTGGGATTCGAGCGCATTGGTGTGGACGGCTCATGGCACCGTTACGGCGTCAGCGGCGGCGGCTCCGGCGCTTATATCGATCTGCAGGAAACGCCGGGCACCCGCAGGGGGGCGTGGGGTGTCGGCAGCATCCACCATCTGGCCTGGCGCGTGGACGATGGGGAGCATCAACTCGAGATGCGGGATCGGATCGAGGCGGCGGGCCGCCGCCCGACGCCCGTGATCGATCGGTTCTGGTTCAAGTCGGTGTACTTCCTCGAACCAGGGGGCGTGTTGTTCGAGCTGGCCACGGATGGTCCCGGATTCGCCGTCGATGAGGATCCGGCGCACCTCGGCGAGGCCCTCGTCCTGCCGCCGTGGCTGGAACCGAGCCGCTCGCAGATCGAGGCCGTGCTGCCGCCGCTGCGTGTGCCGGCGCCGGCCCCGCAGCGATAGCGCGTCAGCGTCCCGAGACGACCAGCGTCAGCAGCGCCGCGACATAACTCACACCGAAATACGCCGCCACCAGCAACGCCCGTCCGCGTGGCGTCAACGTGCGCCACGCCGCGTACGGATGCGCGCAGTACGCGAGCGACCACCCGATCAACGATTCGATCGTCACGGAGTCGTCCGACCGGCAAAAAGAGGTCCACGGCCGCTGCCCCGGGAATATTGGCCTTTCTGCGTCGAGTGCCGCAGCCGACAGGCCGGAGGAAGAGAAAAGGCGCGTCCTCCGCGCTCCGTGCGGCGCCCCCGGACGCAAACGGCCGCATTACACTGGTAGCAATGCCGCACGCCGTCGACGAGTCGATTTCCTCGCTGAAGCAGCTGCTCGGTGCCCGTGCGAGCGACGGGGCCGCCGTGCGCGAGCATCACAGTCACGGCGAGTCGTACCATCCGCCCGCCGCGCCAGACGTCGTCTGCTTTCCTGCCTCCACCGACGAAGTCGTCGAGATCGTGAAAATCAGCCAGCGATTCGGCGTGCCGATCGTCCCGTTCGGCGCCGGGACGTCGCTCGAAGGCCACGTGCACGCGCTCCGCGGAGGCATCAGCCTCGATCTTCGCGAGATGCATCGTGTGCTGCGCGTCAGTCCCGAGGATCTCGACGTGTCGGTGGAAGCGGGCGTCACGCGGCTGCAGCTGGCGAAGGCGTTGCGGAACACGGGACTCACGTTTCCGATCGATCCGGGCGCCGACGCGACGCTCGGTGGCATGGCGGCGACGCGCGCCTCTGGAACCACCGCCGTGCGCTACGGAACCATGCGCGAGAACGTGCTGGGCCTGACCGTGGTCCTCGCAGACGGAGTCGTGATCCGGACCGGCACCCGCGCACGCAAGTCGTCGGCGGGGTACGACCTCACCCGCCTGTTCGTCGGATCGGAAGGCACGCTGGGTGTGATCACGGAGGTCACGCTCCGGCTGCATCCCGTGCCCGAGGCAGTGTCTGCGGCGATCGGCAGCTTCGATTCGATGCAGGGCGCAGTCGATACGGTCATCGCCACGATTCAGCTCGGTGTGCCGGTGGCGCGGATCGAGCTGCTCGACGAAGTGCAGATGGACGCGATCAATCGCCACTCGAAGATGGCCCACCCGGTCGCGCCGACGCTGCTGTTCGAGTTTCACGGTGACAGCGAGCGGCACGTGGCGGACCAGGCGGCCACCGTCCAGGCCGTCGCCAGCGAGCGCGGCGGACACGATTTCTCGTGGGCCACTCGCCTCGAAGACCGCGAGCGTCTCTGGCAGGCGCGCCACAACGCGCACTACGCGGCGCTCGCGCTGCGGCCGGGCTGCCGCTCCTGGGCAACCGACGTGTGCGTGCCAATCTCGCGCCTCGCCGAGTGCATCCTGGAGACGAAGGCCGATCATCACAGCCTGCCCTTCCCCGTCTGTCTCGTCGGCCACGCGGGCGACGGCAACTTTCACCTCATGTATCTGCTCGACCCGGCCAGCCCGTCAGAGCTCGCCGAGGCGCGCCGCCTGAACGACCGGCTGGTCGCGCGCGCCCTCGCCATGGGCGGCACGTGCAGCGGGGAGCACGGGGTCGGCTACGGCAAGATGAAGTATCTCGACGCCGAACACGGACCGGGGCTCGACGTGATGCGTACGATCAAGCGCGCGCTCGATCCGGAGAACCGCATGAATCCGGGGAAGTTGGTGGAGGGGGGATAGACTCGTAATCGGTACTCGGGGCTCGGTACTCGGGACGAGCCGGCGGACGAACGCAGCTCGTTCGCTGGCTTCTGAATCCCGGACCTTCGCAGATGGCTGCGAGTGGTACCGCAAGCCCCTGAAGTTCGATCCCGAATTCCCGAGTACCGAGTCCTCTTGCGAATTACCCCACCGTGAACGGGATCGTCGCGCTCTTCGTGCCCCACTCCACGCGCAGCACGCCGCCCTTCGGCGCATCGTCGATCGAGATGGTGAGCTGCTCGACCGGGGCCTTGGTCTTGCCGATGGTCATCGGCGAGCGGCCGATTTCGAGCGACGCGTTGTATGGCACGCCCCACTGGCCAGGCTTACCGAGCTTCCCGATGATGAGCTGCCATTCCTTGTCGCCCGGCTGCGTATTGATCGTGTAGGTGCCAGGGTTGAGGCTCAGCGTGCCGAACTTCAGCGCCTTGTCGGTCACGAGCAGCGTGGCTTCATCGGCGCCGGTGCGCCAGGGCTTACCTGCGGGCATCAGGTCCGCTTCCGGACGGCCCTTGATCGATGGCCGGCCGTATTCGATCGAGATGGCTGCGTCGTCGATCGTCCATTCGCTCTTCACGTGCGGACTGCCGCCCTTGCCGGGATGAACCTCAGTCGTCTTCTGACCGGCAGCGATCGTCACAGCCGAAGCCGCCATCAACACGCCAAGCATTCCAGTTGCGATCCGAGCCATCAATACACTCCTCGAGATTTGGACGGTACCGGCCGCCCCGCTTGTTCCCCGTATCGTTCCACAATTTCGTGATTCCGACATCCCAGTTGCTAACTTCCCCAGTTCCTTACTTCACTTCCCCAGTTCCTTACTTCCTACCTTCCCACCGCCCACTTGAAGCCGCGGGCGAGCAGATCCTGGAACGCGGCGTCCTCGAACGTCCCGTCGCTGTGTCCGAGCGTGGTCCCGAACACGCGAGCGCCGTGATAGTCGTTGGTCCACGCCTGGGGGTATTCGCGCTTGTCCTCGGGGCTGATC
>JBOGIX010000541.1:0-1895 GCA_050744685.1 Vicinamibacterales bacterium
GCGGCCGACCGGCGGACGGACAAGACGCGCTACGACTCGCTGAACGAGTTGCGCCAGGAGCGGTTCGACCTGATGGCGCAGATGGAACACCTCCCCGAGGACATGGTCTTCTACACGCAGATCACGATGGAGGCGGCCGAGGATCCTGAGTTCCTGTCGGCGATGCGGCGCGCACGGATTCGTGGCGCGCTCGTCGGCGTGGAGTCGGTCACGCCCGAGGGGCTAAAGGCCGTCTACAAGAACTTCAACGATGCAGGAGAGGCGCTGGTCACGCGCCTGCAGGCGTTCCGCTCGCACGGCGTGCACGTGCTCGGATCGTTCATCTTCGGTCTGCCTACCGACAAGCCCGAGACCTTCGATGCCACCGTCGATCTCGCGCAGCGGGCCGGGATTTCATTCGCGCAGTTCGTCATGCTCACACCGTTTCCCGGCACCCTTGATTTCGCGAAGTGGGAGAAAGAGACCGGCGAACGCGCGGGGACGAACGGCGTGGCGTTGACGAGGTACTGGCTGATTCCGCCGGCGCAGCGGCCGAAAGTCTACTCACCTCATCCGCTGATGACCGCCGAGGAGATCCGCACGCGCACGCAGGGCGTCTGGGATCGTTTCTACGGCTTCGGCCCCATCTGGCAGCGGTCGACCTGCGTTCGATCCATCCGGGCGCGCTGCGCCTTCGTGCTCATCTCGAAGCTGTATCGACAGATGTACGCGAACACCGGCATCGCCACCGACAGTGCCCGGGTCGCGCGCTCGGCGCGCCGCGCACGCGTCCTGGCCAGGATGGCGCGCCGGCTCTTCATCGCCGCGCCGATGCCGGATCTCGCCGAGCCTTAATCTCGCCTCGCGGCGCGGCCCTCTTGCGGCCAGGGGGCCCTCTTGCGGCAGTCTTCACTGGCTCGCGGCGCGGCCTTCTCGCGGCCAGGGGGCCATCTTGCGGCAGTCTTCACTGCCTCTGGGCGCGGCGCTTCTCCTGGTCTTCGCGGTCTCCCTACTTGCCTCGCCTCGTCCCGCTGCATGGCGGCATCGCGCGTCGAACGAAACCGCAAACGGGAATCGAGGATTGTCCGTCTAACAACGCATCATGCGAACACGACATCACATCGTTGCGATTGCGTGTTCGATTGCGTTCAATGGTGTCCACGCGGTTCCCGGTTTCGCGCAATCGGACATGTCCGGGCGTCCCGAGGTTCTGACTTCACTGGTGCTGGCCGGATCCGCGGAAGTGCTGCGCGTTTACGGACACTCCGAGGCCGAACCACCGCGCGCCGTGCTCCCGCCCAACCTGACGTTCGCGCCGATGTATCGCCGGACGATCGAGTCCATGCTCGAGCGATCGCCCGGCTTCAGGCGGCAGAGTCAGCGGATAGCCCTGGCCGAGCACCTCACCGTGCGCCTGGAGAACCTGTTCCCGTCGGGGCAGCGGGGCAGTCGCGCGCGCACCCGCATCGCGCGCACGCCCGATGGCCGGCTCGAAGCGATCGTCCAGCTCTCGCCGCTCGACAACCTGCCCGAGCTCATCGCTCACGAGCTCGAGCACATCATCGAGCAGCTCGACGGCGTCGATCTCGGCGTGCAGGCGTCCCTCCCGGGAACGGGAGTGCGCACCTGCGACGACGGGTCGTTCGAGACCATCCGTGCGGCGCGGGTGGGAACGATGGTGGCGCGTCAGCTGCGCGCCCGGTGAATCGCGGTGCGTCGCGCCCCGTACGCCACGTACGCCGCGCTCGCCGCCGCAAGCGTGCTGTCGTCCCTGCCCGGCGCGCAGGCGCCGCCGACGCTCTTCACGGCGCCGCAACGGGATCGCCTGCGCTCCACCACGAGTCCGCCGTCGGCCAGCGTCAGCGCCGACGGGAACCTCATCGCGTTCGCGTCGTACGAACGGCTGGTCCCGGAGG
>JBOGIX010000542.1:0-3772 GCA_050744685.1 Vicinamibacterales bacterium
GTCTCGCCGTAGCGCTTCGCGCGGAGGCGGAACGGTGTAGGGGAGTCCGAGGGGCGAAGCCCTCGGATCTAGGATGTCTCAGCGCGCCATCGCGACGCGGATGGCCACGAGCTGCTGCTCGGTGGTCAAGCCCGCGGTCGCGTTCACCTCGATCAGGTAGTCGCCGATGCTGAACGGCGCGAGATTCAGGATACCGGAGAGAACGGTGACGCCATCCACCTGCCGCGGTGCGAGCGTGACGGGCACGGGCAGCGGCTTGCCGGTTCGATCCAGCAGGCGTGCGCTGTGGGAGGCGAGCGGCTGCAGCACGGGCCAGTCGATCCGAATCCGCTCGGTGCGGCGGAAGTGGAACGCCGCGATCGGCCTGAAAGGCGATGCGGCGGCCGATCCGGCGCGGTAGGCGAGCGGCGCCCCGAGCACTGCACCTTCGGGGCGTGCGATGCCGAGACTGTCGGAATCGGGCAGGGGATCGTCTCCCTTGAAACGAACCGTCGCCTGCCAAGGGCCGGCGTCGGCGCCGACGGGAAGCCGCACGAGCGTGCCGCGCGACCCGGGTTCGATGCGGCCGGTCGCGGTCTGTGTCTGTCCCTGCTTCGAGGTCAGCGTCACGTCGACCGCGGCCCCCTGTTTCCATCGCCCTTCTTCGATTTCCGAGGCGGAGATCTCCGCGGCAATCGTGACGTTCGGACCGTTCACGGCGCCATAGGCCTGCACGCGCGACGCGGGGCGCAGGCGCTTGAGCGCGCTGAGCGCGATGTCCGCTTCGGAGGGCGCGCTCGGGGCCGACGCGGCGGCGGTCCGCGCATCGCGAATCGCGGCCATCTCGGCTTCGGTCGGCGCGCGGTACTCGCGCCGCGCGCGGATGGTCTGCCTCGTGGCCTTCAGCCTGACCGTCAGCCTGCGTGTGCCGCCGTCCCAGCGCGTGTTGTTCGTGTAGTAGCCGAGCACGTAGTGCGACGAGAGGTCGTCGGCGATTCTGCCCATGCCGGCGCGCAGATCGTTGCTGGCGAGCACGCCGATGCCGTCGGTCTCGTCGGCGAGGACCTGCAGGTTCGACACGCCTTCGTTCAACAGGCTGGAGTTCATGTCCAGGCCGCCCGGCCTGACGGTGTAGAACGAGACGTTGGCCTGCCGCGATCGCCGCAGCAGCTGGCGGAAGCGGTCGCCGAAGTCCAGCGCCAGCAGCCGCTGGCGCTCCGCTTCCATCCGCATGCGATCCGGCTCGCCGGCGTTTCGATCGCCGATAGTCAGCGTGCCCGAGGGATCCGGTCCGATCGGCGGCGGCCCGCCGCGCCGGCTGCGCGGGTCGGGATCGCTGGCGATGTTCGCGAACCGCGTGCCCGGCGACGGGATGGTGTCGGAGAAGAAGATGATGTTCTTGCGCTCCTCGCGGAGGTCGTCGAGCATCTCGACGAGCCCCTCGAGATCCGAATAGACCTTGTCGAGGCGCTGCAGGGCAACGAGGTACTTGCCGTCGCGCGGAAACGCGAACTCCAGCTCCAGCTCGCCCGGCTGCGGCTCGATGCGATCCGCAATGCCCCAGTACGGCATGTTCTCGAGCTGGTCCTCGATCTGCAGCGTGAGCTGGCCGAGCAGCAGGTCCTTCGGCGACTGCGCCGGCGTGAGGAACCCGAACAGGTCCTGCGGCCCCATCATGCGGTTGAGCAGCTCGCGCAACGGCACGCGGACGCGATGCCCGCCTGAGAAGTCGACATGATAGGCGTCGAGGTACAGGACGAACACGCGATACTTCGGATCGCGGGCGAGCTCCATCCCGTCGCGCTGCGAATTGGGATCGCGTCGCTCGTGCACCGGCGTGAACGTCGGATGGTCGATGTACTCGAAGGTCTCGATGGCCTGCGGCTTGCCGTCTTCGAGCAGCTCGAAATCGTCCGCCGTCAACCCCGGGATTGGCTTGCCGTCGCGTGTGGGATACGCGTCCACGCGGACGTAATGAGCGCCCGACCGGAAAGTGGGCCGCTGCGCCTCCTGCTTTGCCTCGGCCGGGCGGTCCTGCGCACGCCCCGGCACGGACACCGCTGCCGCACCGACGAGGCAGACCGCCGCAAACAGGCGAGACGACATGGGAGTTCTCCTGGGCGCTGGCAGATCGGGACTATACCAGCAGTCGCTCATCCCGCGCGTTTTTCCCTTGCCACGCTGCGATCGCGACACCAAAGATCAACAGGAGTATGGGAGTAGGGGAGTTGAAGGGAGCCGTTTATCATTTTTCCTCCTCGCGCTGCCGCAAGATGGCCCCTGGGCGGCAAGAGGCCGCCCGCGAGGACGAATAATGCTCATCTATCTTGCCTGCACGGTTCGAGGGGATCGTGGGGCGGTCCAGATCGCGCGCGCTCTGGCCGACGCGGTGGAATGCATGGGGCACGTCGTGCTGACGCGCCATCTACTCGTCGACGATCCCGAGGCGGACGAGTCGCGCCTCACCGAGCGCGCAGTGTTCGAGCGCGATCTTGCCTGGCTCGAGAGCGCCGACGTGCTCATCGCCGAAGCGTCGGGGTCGAGCTACGGTGTCGGTTTCGAGGTGGGATACGTGACCGGCCGCGCCGCGGACACGGGGCAGCGCGTGCTCCTGCTCTACGACGTCGCCCGCCGATCGCGCGTCTCGCGGCTCATCGCAGGCAACACGCACCCGGCCTGCACAACCTATCCCTATCGTGACGCGGAGGACCTGCTGCGGTTCGTGGAAGTCTTCCTGGCGCCGGTGCCCGGCTGCTGATCGCGGTCAGCGGCCTGTGGCGCCGAACCCGCCTCGCGAATCGGCGCGAGCCGGTCCGGCTTCCTCCCACGTGACTCGCGGCGCGGCGAGGAAAATGCCCTGCGCGATGCGATCGCCCCGATGGACCGTGACGGGCGCGGCGGTGAAATTCATCGCGGCAATCTTGATCTCGTCGGCAGGCCCGCAGTAATCCGGATCGACGATGCCGACGCCGTTGGCCACCATCAGCCCGCGCTTCAGCGGCGTGCTGCTGCGCGCGAAGATGCCGAGAAACATCCCCGGCGGCACTTCGACCACGAGTCCGGTCGGCACCAGCGCGACACCGCCGGCAGGCACGACGACATCCTCGGCGGCCGCGAGATCGAACGCGGCCGCGCCGTCGCTCTCGTAGCGCGGCAGCGCGACGTCCGGCCGGACGCGCGAGATGCGGACCTTCATCGCCGCGCACCCGTTGCCGGCGTTCCCGCCAGCGCCGCGGCTTCGATCCAGCACGGAACCGATGTCAAAAAGCTGAGGCCGTTCTTCGCGTAGAAGCCCTTCGCCGTATCGCGCGCGTCGA
Organism: Vicinamibacterales bacterium; assembly: GCA_050744685.1. Lineage (GTDB taxonomy): Bacteria > Acidobacteriota > Vicinamibacteria > Vicinamibacterales > 2-12-FULL-66-21 > JACCXG01. Next base: position 3,297 of record JBOGIX010000542.1, read on the forward strand.
GGTACAACCGCGGGATGCCTTCGGCCACCGCGCGCGCCCCCAGCCACCGCAGGAGCGCGGTGCCGTAGCCGCGGCCCTGCTCGCCGGGCTCCGTCACCAGGTCGTCGACGAACAGGTGCTCACCGCGCGACAGCGTATGGCTGCGGCGTATGCCGGCGAGGCCGACGAGCCGGTCCTCGTCGAAGGCGCCGATCAGCTGGTAACCCTGCAGCTGCTGGCGGCGCACTTCGTCGAGAAACGTGTCCGGGCGGATTCGATCGCGAAGCGCCGACATCAGCGCATACGCCGCGCGGATCTCGTCGTCGCTCGACAGTTCACGGCAGACTAATTCGTGCATGCCAGGCCTCGCCTCATGGCTACGTCAACTCCCAATCTCCAACCTCCAACTCCCAGGGCGCCGGGTTCGAAACAACTCGCCGAAGGAGTGTTCCACCTGCTGATACCAGGGAATTCCGAACAGATGGTACGAGCATGGC
>JBOGIX010000543.1:0-1824 GCA_050744685.1 Vicinamibacterales bacterium
TCGCGCACGGCATCGAGACGGTTGCGCGCGTCGATGACGCGTCCACCCTTGATCAGGAAATCGAACTCGAACGACTGCGCCGGCGCGGTCGTCTGCGCGGACAACAGTGCTACGCCGCCCGCGCCGAGCGCCAGCGCGAGCAGGCAAACGCCTGCACGTCTCACGGTTCCCTCCGGTTCGACCCGAGCGGTAGCGCGAAACGATGGACCGTTGTGCGTCGCTCGAAAGTGGCGCGAGTATAGCCGACTTTAGCGCTTAACGATTCGGAGAAAGAATGGAAGCGGTTCCATTCTCTTCAACTTCCAACCTCCAACCTCCAACTCCCAAAGCGCGTCGCTCGAGACAACGGGGTAGAAGGCGTGCAAACAAGCTGTTCGCTGCGACTTCGGCCCCGCTCTCTCGAGCGACGCGCCTTGGGAGTTGGGAGTTGGACGTTGGGAGTTGAGACCGCGCAGCGCGTCAGCGAGTCCCCGCCTCCGTCCACAGCGGCCGCGACATGCCGTTGAGATCCCACATGACCTGGCCGCCCTTGACCGTGAGCTCGCACTCGAGCTTCTGGTCGCCGAGCATCTTCGATCCCTCGGTGTCGATGAACCCGAACTTGCCCCGTCGCACCGCCAGCACGGCGATGTCCGCCTCGCCGCCAACCTTCAGGCTGCCGAGATCGGGGCGCTTGATCACTGCGGCGGCGCGCGCGGTGTTCGCCTTGATCACCTCCGCCAGCGGCATGCCCATGTTCAGGAACTTCGACATCGTGTTCAGGATGTTCTTCATGCCGCTGTTCTGGCTGCCGGCATGCAGGTCGGTGCTGATCACGTCCGGATGAAAACCCTGCTTCATCGCCGGCACCGCCTGGCGGAAGAGGAAGCTGCCGCCGCCGTGCCCGGCATCGAAGATCACGCCGCGTTTGCGCGCCTCGAGCACGAACGGACGAACGCGCCCCTGCTCGTCAACGATCGGAATCCTGCCGCGCACGTGCGCATACGTGTGCGTCAGGATGTCGCCGGGCCGCAGATATTTGAGCAGCAGATCCTCGAGCGAGAGCGGCGGCGTGTGCCCGCCGAAATCGACCATCACCGGCACGTCCGTTTCGCGGCCCGCCTCGACCGCGCGGGTGACCGGATCCCATTCCGGCCCGGTATAGTGCGCCACCTTGATCCCGACGATGACGCCTGGATGCTGGCGAATGCGCATCGCCGTCAGCCTCGCGTCCATGTCGGCGAGGTTCTGCTCGACCGGTCCGCCCTTCATGCCCGAGCCGACGATGTTGATGAACGACAGCACCCGCGTGCGGGCCCGATCGATCACCTGCTCCTTGAACTGGGGGAAGTTGCGCCATCCCGCGCCGCCCACATCGACCAGCGTCGTCTGGCCGCTGCGGAAGGAATGGCTGTCGGGCTGTACCGCTGTGTCCGCGTTACTGAGATACGCATCCTTCTCCGTGCCGAAGAACACGTGCGAGTGGATGTCGATGAGGCCGGGCGCGACGTACATGCCGGTCGCGTCGGCGGTACGGGCGGCGGTGCTGGAATCGATGTTCGCGGCGACGCGGGCGATTTTCCCTCCGGCAACCGCCACGTCCATGACGCCGTCGATGCCGTTGGCCGGGTCGATGACATGGCCCCCCTTGATCAGCAGATCGATCGCCGGCGTCTGCGTGGTCACGAGGCGAACCGACGCGCCGAACAAGAGGGCGACGATTGCCAGCGGCAGGTGTGCGGATCGGAAAGGCACGCTCGACTCCTTTATCTCGGTTCCGGGCCCGCGGGCCCGGGCGCCCGGGAGGTCCCTGGTTCGGGGACTCGCGGGCTTGACGGTTCACGG
>JBOGIX010000544.1:0-1632 GCA_050744685.1 Vicinamibacterales bacterium
CGATCTCGGCGTGATGGTGCCGGCGGCGAAGATCCTCGATACCGCGATTGAGCAGAAGGTGGACGCCGTCGGCCTGAGCGGGCTGATCACGCCTTCGCTCGACGAGATGGTATTCGTCGCGCGCGAGATGGAGCGGCGCGGCATGACGATGCCGCTCCTCATCGGCGGTGCGACGACGAGCCGGCAGCACACGGCGGTGAAGATTGCCGAGGAGTACCGCGGTCCCGTCGTGCACGTACTCGACGCGTCCCGCGCGGTGGACGTCGTGTCGAGCCTGCTCGGCGCCAGACGCGAACGGTTCGACCGCGAGAACCGGGCGGCACAGGCCGAAACGCGCGCGAAGTACGCCGGGCGGGCGGAGAAGCCGCTGCTGCCCTATGCGAAGGCGCGCGCCAATCGCCCGCAGTTCGACTGGGAGTCGCACGAGATCGTCTCTCCCTGGTTCGTCGGCCGGCGCTACCTGGACGACGTGCCGCTCGCCGAGATTGCGAAGTACATCGACTGGACGTTCTTCTTCACGGCGTGGGAGCTCAAGGGTCGCTATCCCGCGATCCTCTCGCACCCGACGTATGGTGCGGCGGCCACCGAGCTCTTCGAGCACGCGCAGGCGCTGCTCGAGCGCATCATCGACGAGCAGCTGCTGACCGCGCGCGGCGTCTACGGGTTCTGGCCGGCGAACAGCGAGAACGACGACATCGTTGTCTATACGGACGATTCGCGCGGTGAAGAGCTCGCCCGCTTCCCGATGCTGCGGCAGCAGGAAGTGATCGCGGACAACCGGCCGAACCGGTCGCTGGCCGATTTCATTGCGCCGCGCGAAAGCGGGGTGCCGGACTACCTGGGCATGTTCGCGGTGACCTCGGGGATCGGCGCCGACGAACTGGTCCGCCGGTTCGAGGCGGATCACGACGACTACAACGCGATCATGGTCAAGGCGATCGCCGATCGGCTCGCCGAGGCATTCGCGGAATACCTGCACGCCCAGGCGCGGCGCGACTGGGGCTACGGGACGGCCGAGCAGCTCAGCAACGACGACCTGATTGCCGAGAAGTACCGCGGCATCCGCCCCGCGTTTGGCTATCCGGCCTGCCCGGACCACACCGAGAAGTTCAAACTGTTCCAGCTGCTCGATGCGGGGCGGCAGGGCATCGTGCTCACCGAGCACGCGGCCATGCTCCCGGCAGCCAGCGTCAGCGGGCTGTATTTCTCGCACCCCCAGGCCAAATACTTCAACATCGGTCGGATCGACCGCGACCAGCTCGAATCCTATGCGAAGCGGAAGGGGATGCCGGTCGAGGAGATGGAGCGGTGGCTGGCCTCCAGCCTGGCCTACGATCCGGCCGACGCGGGCGTGAAGTGTTGAACCAGCTTCCAGCTTCCAGCTGCCAGCTGCCAGCTTCCGGCTTCTAGGATTTGGCTGACAGCAATCGGCTGCTGGCTCCCGGGAGTCCGGCGGGCGGCCAAAGGCGGGAAGCGGGAAGCGGGAAGCGGGAAGCGGGAAGCTGAGTTCGTGCCTTTTTGCCGCAGTTGGTGTCAAATCTGAAGCGCCGGCGCCTGACCCGGCGTAACCAACCAAGGCACGTCCGGCGCCGTCTGATTACCGGAGTCAGCCAATCATGCGCTCTGTCCAGC
>JBOGIX010000545.1:0-3164 GCA_050744685.1 Vicinamibacterales bacterium
GGATCTTCGCGAAATTCTTCCGGCTGAAGCCGGAAGCCACCCATTTATCCACACGCTCTTCAGCCGGAAGAGTGCCCGCCGTGTCCGGCCTTCGGCCAATCCGGCAGGAGGCACGCCACTGTAGTCCGACCCGCGGTTCCGGTTATATTCTTGACGGTCTGCGGCGGGCCGGGCGGCCTGCCGCGAGGAGGTCCAGAATGCGGCTGTATACATTCACGTTCGCGCTCGTGGCTGCGGTGGCGCTCGCCGCGCCGGCGCACGCGCAGAACAATCCGTTCCTCGGCGCCTGGAACATCACCGGCGACGCGCCGAACCAGAATTACGTCTACTGGCTCGAGGTCAAGGACGAAGGTGGCAAGCCGACCGCGCTGTTCCTGAACCGCGGCGGCCACGCGGTGCCGGTCGAGGGGCTCAAGCTGTCGGGCAACGAGCTGTCGTTCCTGCTCCCGGGCAAGGCCACGCCCAGGCCGAGCGCCACGTTCCATGCGGCGGGTGGGAAGATCACCGGCACGATCACCGGCGCGCAGACGGTGAAGGTCAGCGGCGAGCGGCCGCCGCAGTGGGGTCCGTGCGATGCGAATGCGAAGCACACGTTCGGCAAGCCGGTCGCGCTGTTCGACGGCAAGTCGCTGGACGCGTGGGACGTCCAGCAGAAGGCGAAGCCGATGGGATGGAGCCTCTCGGACGGTGCCATGACCAACCAGCCTCACGCGAACAATCTCGTGTCCAAGGAGAAGTTCAAGGACTTCCGGCTCGACGCCGAATACAAGCTGTCGCCGAAGGGCAACAGCGGCATCTACCTCCGCGGCCGCTACGAGCTGCAGGTGCTGGACGATGCCGGGCAGGAGACGTTCGATCGAGGCCACCTGTCGGTGTACGGGCGGAAGAAGCCGGACGTCAACGCCAGCAAGCCCGCGGGCGAGTGGCAGACGCTTCAGGTCACGCTCGTCGGCAACTGCGTGACCGCCACGCTCAACGGGAAGACGGTGCACGACAACGCGCGCATCACCGGCATCACCGGCGGGGCGCTCGACGCGAAGGAGACCGAGGCGGGCCCGATCATGATCCAGGGGGACCACGAGGTCGTCTGGTTCCGCAAAGTGATCCTGACGCCGATCACGAGCGGCGGCGGCACAAAGTAGCGGAGATCAGCGCCGCGCGGCTGCTGCCGCGCGGCGATACTCGCTGAGCGCCCGATAGATCTCGCGGCGCGCCCGGTTCATGCTGCCGAGCGGCCGATGCTCGGCGAGGCAGTGCCAGGGATTGAACGCGACGTCTTCGCAGGCGCTCGCGCGCGACGGGTCGTCCACGCGCTGCGGTGGGATCGTGATCCGTGCGACGCGATGCTCCGGTTCGTTCCACTCGACTGACGCATCCTCGATTGGCGTCCTCGCCTCGTCCACGTGGAACTGGACGAGGAAGTCGAAGCACGCCTCTGCCTGCGCGAGGTGCGTGGCGAGCGCGTCCTGGAGGTAAGTGGACGTCAGATTCGCCGGCAGCTGGCTGGTCCGTTCGGAGCAGGGTCGGACGATGTACTTCACGGCCCGGCCCTGGCCGAAGAGGTACGGGGTCGTGCTCCAGTAGGGGATGTCCAGGTGACTGGACGGGTTCTGGCGCGACGCGAACGCGATCCGCGCCGCCTTCGGGTGCGTGCCGAAGTACAGGATCCGCCGCACACCGCCCGCCTCGTTGGCCCTGAGCAGGGCCAGGAACTCGCGCGCGTCTGGCGCCATCATCACCGGATGGCTGTTCAGCACGAAATCCTGGCGCGTCTCTCCCGGCGTCAGGTTCATGCCCGGCACGTCGGCCAGCGAGATCGACATGCCGCGGACGTCCTTCTCCTCGTCGCTGCCGGAGGTCGCGTTGGCGAAACGGATGAAGGCGCGGTAGGTCGCGCCGCGGGCGAACAAGCCGACGCGGTGCGGCGCCGGCAGGTCGTCGTGGACCGTGAACTGCGCGTCGACGCAGGCGGTGTGCCTTCCCTGGTTGAAGCGGCGGATCGGACCCGTGGGATGCCGCCGCGCGCTGGCTTCCTTCAGGAACGTGATGAACTCGGCGGTCAGTGCCGCTTCTTCCGGCGAGACCGTCTCTTCCACGAGCCCGAGACCACTGGCCATACACGCCTCCTGTCAGCTATCGAGCCGTCGAGCGCCGCCCCGGAGAGACGAAGGATACCCGATTTCCGCACGCCCCTGCTCACTCCCCGCCCCTACGAGGGTTGTGACGTCGGCCGATCCCTCGCGTGGTCGCCTCATGCGGCGTTCGTGACCGTCGACGTCACGGCACGATAGACTGAAGGCCATGCATGTCTCCTTGCGGACGGGCGCTTGCCGTCACGCCGGCGCGCTGATGGCATCCGCAGCGATCCTCTCGATGCCGATCGATCTTCCGGCTCAGCAGACGGCGGATCAGCGTGCCGCATGGAACCAGCCGGTGCGGCCGTTCTCGGTGATCGGCAACGTGCACTAGGTGGGCGCCGCCGGGGTCAGCGCGTTCCTCATCACCACGAGCAGCGGGTCGATTCTGCTCGATGGCGGGCTGCCCGAGACCGCCGAGCAGATCGAGCGCAACATCGAGGCGCTCGGGTTCAAGCTGTCCGACGTCAAGTACCTCCTGAACAGCCATGCACACTTCGATCACGCCGGAGGGCTGGCGCAGTTGAAGCGAGTGTCGGGTGCGGCATTCGTGGCGAGCGCGGCCGACGCCGCCGCCTTGAAGGCCGGGGCGCCGGCCATGCCGGCGATTGAAGTCGATCGCGTGGTGCAGGACGGCGACACCGTCAAGCTCGGCGACACCACGCTGACGGCGCTCGTGACCCCCGGCCACACGAAGGGCTGCACGACGTGGACCACGACCGTCACCGACAAGGACCGCCGGTACCGCGTCCTCTTCTACTGCAGCACGTCGGTGGTAGACAAACTCGTGGGCAACACGGGCTATCCGGAGATCGTCGCCGACTACGAACGCACGTTCGCGCGACTGCGGAAGCTCCAGGCCGACGTCTTCCTCGCCAACCATCCGGTCTTCTTCGGGTTGGAGGACAAGCGGGCTCGCTTGTCGGCCGGCGGCCCCAATCCCTTCGTCGATCCGACCGAGCTGCGGAAGCACGTCGAGCAGTCGGAGCGGCAGTTCCGGGCCGAGCTCAGCAAACAGAAGTAAGGAAC
>JBOGIX010000546.1:0-3666 GCA_050744685.1 Vicinamibacterales bacterium
CTGATGCTGGGTGGGCCGCGCTCGTTCGCCGAGGGCAGCTACGCCGGCACGCCCGTGGCCGACGTGCTTCCCGTCATCCTCGAACGGCCGGAAAAGACGGTCGACGCCGGCGCGGTCGCGCGCGTGAAGGTGCACCCGACGCGCGGCGGCGCCGCCCACGCGGTCACGCAGCTCGGCGCGACGGATCAGGCGTCGGCGGCGATCTGGGAGAAGCTGCCGGGGTTGACGAGCGTGAACACGATCCGCAGCGTCAAGCCGGGCGCCACGATCCTGCTGAGCGGTACCGACGAGGGCCGCCGCGAACAGGTGGTGCTGGCGTCGCAGCGATACGGCCGCGGCAAGGCGATCGCGTTTCCCGTCCAGGACTCGTTCCTCTGGCAGATGCACGCGGACATCGCCGTTGACGACATGACGCACGAGAACTACTGGCGCCAGCTGCTTCGCTGGCTGGTGGACGGTGTGCCCGATCACGTCGAGGCGCATACCAGTGCAGAGCGCGTCGAGGCGGGGGAAACGGTCGTCGTGACCGCCGACGTGGTGGATCCGACGTTCGTGGAGATCAACGACGCCCGTGCCGTGGCGAACGTCGAGGGGCCGAGGGGCACCTCAGAAGTCCCGTTGCAATGGACGGGCGAGCGCAACGGGCAGTACCGCGGGTCCTTCGTCGCCCCGGACGAGGGCCTCTACACGATTCGCGTCGACGCCGCGCGCGGGGAACAGACGCTCGGCAACGGCACCACGCACGTGCGCGGCGCCGCGGGAGACGGCGAGTACTTCGACGCCGGCCTGAACGCCGCCAGGCTGCGGCGCATCGCGGACGAGACCGGCGGCCGGTTCTACGACGCCTCCGACGTCGCGGCGATGCCCGAGGACGTGCGCTACGCCGGCCGCGGTGTGACCACGACCGAGGAGCGCGATCTGTGGCACATGCCGATCATGCTGGGGTTGATCGTGATCCTCATGTGCGCGGAGTGGGGTTATCGACGGGCGGTCGGGTTCGCATGAGGCGTTTCGCGATTCGGGTGGCGGCAGCGAGAGCACGCGGACGGGCGCCACGCCGTCGCCCGCAGACTGCAGTTCCGGAGATCGCGCGTCGCGGGGCCGTGGTCCTCGTCATGGCGGCTGCCCTGCTCGCGATGCCTGCAGCCGCGGCCGCGCAGTCCGCGCATGTGGCGGTGATCGTCGGCCTGGCCGGGGACCCTGAATACGCCGAGCTTTATGGCAAGTGGGGGGCTTCGCTCGTGGACGCCGCGACGGGACGGTACGGCATCCCGAAGGCGCAGGTGCATTATCTGACCGAGAAGCCGGAGTCGGACGCGAAGCGTGCGACCGGCCGTTCGAGCCGAGACGAGATCACGAAGACGTTCGGCAAGCTGGCCGCCGCCGGCGCAGACGATGTGGTGTTCGTGGTGTTGATCGGGCACGGTACGTTCGACGGCAAGACGGCGAAGTTCAATCTGCCGGGGCGGGACATGACCGCCGCCGAGTTCGAACCGCTCCTGAAGCGGCTGGCGCCGCGCCGCGTGGTGCTGGTGAACACGTCGAGCGCGAGCGGGCCGTTCATCGAGGAGCTTTCGGGCCCGGGCCGGACGATCGTCACGGCGACGCGCAACGGACGCGAGGCATTCGCCACGATCTTCGGCGGTTACTTCGTCGATGCGCTGACGTCGGAGGCGGCGGATGCGGACAAGAACAAGCGCGTGAGCGTGCTCGAGGCGTTCGACTTTGCGCGGCGCGAGGTCGCAGCGGCGTACGAGCGCCAGGGCATCATCCTGACGGAGCACGCGCTGCTCGACGATAGCGGCGACAAGGAAGGCTCGGCGGAGCCGGCGGCCGACGGCAAGGAAGGCCGCGTGGCGGCGCTGCTCTCGCTCGGCACGGCGGGGGAGGACGCGGCGATGCCCGCGGATCCGACGGTCCGGACATTGTATGAAGAACGGCGGGCGCTCGAGCGGCGCGTCGAGTCGCTGCGGCTGATGAAGGACAGCATGGATCCGCAGCGGTATTCCGCCGAGCTCGAGAAGGTGGTGACCGAGCTCGCGTTGAAGACACGGCAGATCCGAGAGGCCGAAGGCAAGAGGTGACGAAGCGCCTGATGCGGCGTGCGCTCGTGATCGCACTCGTGCTGCTGGGCGCCGCCGCCGGCGCGGCGGCGCTCGGCCAGGACTTCCTGCGCGGGCGGGAACGGTCGGTCGACATTGCCGAGAACGAGCCGTACCGGGGCGACCTGCGATTCGTGCGGATCCGGTACACCGTCGGCTTCAGCGGGTTCACGCGGCGCGGCAGCTACGGCGAGCCGCCGTGGATGCACGACTACCCGACGGCGGACACGCACTTGATGAAGATCGTCGACGAGCTGACGTTCGCTAGGCCCGAGGTCGACACGTCGAACGTGCACACGTTCTCGGACCCCGAACTGCACAACTACCCGCTCGCCTACGTCTCGGAGCCTGGCTTCTGGACCATGGACGATGCGGAGGTGGCCGGGCTGCGCAGTTATTTGCAGAAGGGCGGGTTCGTGATCTTCGATGACTTCCGCGATACGGACTGGTACAACCTCGAGGAGCAGATGCGCCGGGCGATGCCGGAGAACTACTGGATCCAGCTCGACTCGACGCATCCGATCTTTCACTCGTTCTTCGAGATCGACAACCTCGAGCTCCTGGAGTCGTACAGCGGCAACCCGACGTACTGGGGGCTGTTCGAGGACAACGATCAGCGCAAGCGGCTCATGGCGATCGCCAATCGCGACAGCGATCACGGCGAATACTGGGAGTTCTCCGACACCGGCTATCTCCCGGTGGATCTCTCGAACCAGGCATACAAGTTTGGGGTCAATTACTTCATCTATGCGCTGACGCATTAATCAGCTTCCAGCTTCCAGCTTCCAGCTTCCGGCTTCCGGCTTGCTGCGAGGAAACGGAGGCCAGGAGCGCGCCAGGGTCTCTGGCCCCCCGCGCTATGGAAGACGCCTGCGGCCCGAGCGAGGCATCAGATAAGGACAACATCAACATGACGCGGACTGCCACCGATATCGTCGACCTCGAATCGCCCGATGACGTCGCCCTTGCCGACAGGATGAAGCTCGGTCGCGACCAGATCCTCACCGAGCTCCGCAAGACCATCGTGGGGCAGGAAGGCACCATCGATCAGGTGCTGCTGTCGCTCTTCGTCGGCGGTAACAGCCTCATCGTCGGCGTCCCGGGGCTGGCCAAGACGCTCCTGATCCACACCCTCGCGCGCGTCGTCGATCTGAAGTTCAGCCGGATTCAGTTCACGCCCGACCTGATGCCGTCGGACATCACCGGCACCGACATCATCCAGGAGGACACGACGACGGGACGGCGGCAGATGGTGTTCGCGCCGGGACCGATCTTCGCGAACATCGTGCTCGCCGACGAGATCAACCGCACGCCGCCGAAAACGCAGTCGGCGCTGCTCGAGGCGATGCAGGAGCACCGCGTCACGATCCAGGGACGCACGTACACGCTCGAGGAGCCGTTCTACGTCTTCGCCACGCAGAACCCGATCGAGCTCGAGGGCACCTATCCTCTTCCGGAAGCGCAGCTGGATCGCTTCATGTTCCACGTCATCATCGACCATCCGCCGGAGGACGAGGAGTTCGATGTCGTGCGGACGACGACGGGGCTGCAGGATCCGCAGTAC
>JBOGIX010000547.1:0-2929 GCA_050744685.1 Vicinamibacterales bacterium
CCGTCGCCAGCGCCGCGCACGCCTGCAACTCTGGCCCGAATCGAGGATGTGCGTGAAGGAGAAAGCCTGGCGCGAGGTCCGGACGGCCGAGTCGGCGCGCGGCTTCACTGTAACTCGCCGCGGCGAAGTACATCAGCGAGAGACGCTTGAACAAGGGAACGTCCGCCATGTTCGCGTAGAGCGCGGCGACCAGCTGTTCGGTCGCGTCGAGCTCGAGCGCGGTTGTCCGCGCATAGGCCTCGAGGGCCGATCGTCGATCGGACGGACCAGACGAGCGTTCCAGCACGTCGAGCAGGCGCGCGATGCCGAGGAGCGTCAACGGAAAGCCGGTCGAGAGCAGCGGATCGATGATCCCCGCAGCCGACGGCAGCATCGCCCAGCTGTCGCCGCAGACGACACGAGCACGAAAGGCAAGCCGCGGCGCGTGCACGAACGGATGCACGATCTGCGCTGAACGGAACTGTTCGCGGACCGACGGCGCCGTTTCCAGCAGCCGCTCCCACGCGCGCGCCCCCTCGCGGGCGCGCACCATTGCTGCCAGCGGATCGGTGAGGGCTGCGCCTGCGCTCGTGATCCCGTTGTTGAACCGCAGCACCCAGATCCAGCCGCCAGGCAATACATGATGGAGCGCTGCATCATCTGCTGGATACGGCGGCTCTTCATCGCACGGCATCAATCGATCCCAGCGCGCAACATCGGTGAAATGCGCGTAGAGACCTTGTGTGGCCGGCAGCCATCGGAGCGGAGTGTCTTCGAAGCCCATCGCCCGGTGCACAAAGCCGCGGGGCCCGCTGGCGTCCACGATAAATCGCGCGGAGATCCGAATCGATCGACCATTCCGCGACCCCTCGAGCACCGTCCTGGCGCCTTCGTCGCGCAGGCTCTCCAGTCGAGTCTCCTCGAGACAGACCGTTCCTTCCGCTTCAGCTTCGCGCGCGAGCGCCTGATCGAAACCCGGTCTGTACCAATGGGTGTCGGCGACTTCGTCGCGCGGGCTGGCCGCGACCAGGAGCTGGCGGCGATGCTGATCGTCGTCCACGAACGCCTCACCGGGATGGTGGAAGAAGAAGCTGAACCCACGCTTCATCCCTCCCGCGACATCCGGCCGCGCACGCTGCCACGTGCCCCATTTCGAAAACGGACGAATGCGCGGCAGGTCGTATCGATCGGCCAGCTCTTCGAGCAGGAGGTTGGCCAGGGGCGTGGACGACTCACCGATGGCGAACCGCGGATGGCGGCCGCGTTCGATCATGACCACGCGCCGTCCGCGACGCCTCAGCGCCAGCGCGACGAGCGAACCGGAGAATCCTGAGCCAACCACGGCCACGTCGGCATCGATGTGTTCGATCGGTAAGAGCGTCATGAGGCCGCGCCGCAGCCGCACGCCGCACAGGAGGGCCGCAAAAGCAAACGTTGTTCGAGATTGATCGAGTGAAGGCGGGCGCGCCTCGAGTCGAAACAGTGCGCACAATCGGCAAAGCGCTCCAGGTCCCACAGGTCGACGAAGATCCGTTGCCGATCCTGATGGACGGCAAGCGCCAGCTCGATGCTGCGCTCGATGTCTTCGAGCCGCGGCGGCCGGAATGCTCCCTCCGCACCCAGGGCATCGAGCGCTCCATTGCCCGATCGGGCCGGTATGAGGGACACAGCGGAGGCGCCGCAGGAGAATGCGACGTCGATGGAGCGCAGCAGCCAGTCATCCTGATCCCCGGGCGCCACGAACGGCGGCGAGAGGAGCAGGAACGCCCGGAGCGAGACTCCGAGCCGGTGAAGGCGGTCCGCCGCGAGCGCGAAGTCTTCGACCGTCATTCGCTTGTTCAAGCGCGCGAGCGCCTCAGGATGCGCGGTTTCCAGACCCATCGCGACCTCGAGCTGCACCATCGCCGGGGCGGTGCGGCAACCCAACGCCTCGAGGAACCGGTCGACGCGCGGACCGACCAGGGCGGGGTGGGATTCGACGACCACTCGCGCGAGCCCGTCGAGCCGGGCCGCCACGCTTTCGTAGTCGGATTCGGGGACGGCCCGGGGATCGAAGAAGCTCCCGGCATTGTAAAGCTTGATCTGTGTGACGGGGATCGACTCGGCGTGCAGTTCGCTGCGCGCGGCGCCGACCTGCGCCGGAATCGCACCTCGGGGCGTGTCCTCCGCGATCGTGTACTGCCACAGGTCGCACATCACGCAGCGCCACGGGCACTCACGTCCCGTCAGAAAGACGGTTGCTCCGCGGGCGATCCTCCCGTCCGCCGTGCGCTCGTCTTCGACGATGATGCCCTGGTGGCGCCAGACGTCAGGGGACGGCCTGGGTCCGCGCCGATCGAGGACGAAGCGATCGCGGGAGGTCTGGTCGAGCGGATAGAGGTTCAAACCGTGGCGTACAGGCGGTCGAATGTCCGGCGGTAGCCGCTCTCGTCCCGTCCGATGCGCGCGCGCATGGCTTCGGCCGGCATCGCTCCGTGCTGGAACCGGCGCTTCGGAAACACCGGCATGTCGAAATCCGCGATCGCCTTGATCCCCCGCCGCACGATGTCTCCCTTGAGACCGTAAAGCGCGGGGACGTCGTACTGCGTCAGGATCGCGAACGGAATCGCCTCTGCCACCTCGATCACGTTCGGCTGTGCGTACGGGCTGAAGCCGGCAAACCCGTAGCGCTGGCCGGGCGCGTAGGTGCGCACGTAGCTCCGGCTCAATCCGCCGGTGTAGGTGAGCGAGTGCTTGATGCGCCCGACGCCCCATCCCTCCTGGTACAGCATGAGATTGTCGATGACGCTGCGGATCGTGAGCTCGGGGTTCTCTTCGATGGGGTAGTCCTTGAGGTTTTCGTCGCCGCCGTCCCCATCGGCAAGGTGCCGCCAGTCCGGATAGCGCTCGCGAATGCCTTTGCCGAGCAGGAGGCCCATGGCCGCGCACTCGACATCGAGCGGTTTGTTTT
>JBOGIX010000548.1:0-7895 GCA_050744685.1 Vicinamibacterales bacterium
CGCCAAGGCTACGGCGGTCCGCCGAAGCGCGTCGCGCGAAGGCGGAAACCGGAAGCCACAACACTTCACTGGCCGGTGTGCGGCCGGAGCAGTCTGCTGAGGCCGCGGGCGGCGGCCGTCAGGATCAGGGCGCCCGCGGTCGCGCCAATGGCGTCGGCGGCGAGATCCATCACGTCGGGCGTCCGTTCGGGCACGAAGCTCTGATGCAGTTCATCGCTCAGCCCGTAGACGGTGGCGAGCACGATCGCGAACAGGATGCGGCGCGGGGTCATCGCGGTCGATCGTCCGCCGGCAAGCGCGCGGATCAGGGAGGCGCCGAGCGCCGCATACGCAGTGACGTGCGCGCCCTTGTCGGAAAGGCCGCCGGGCGGCGCGCCAGGATCGGACATCGAGGAGGCGGTGAATATGAGGGCCATCACCACGACCACCGGCCCCCAGAGCAGGACGTACTTCAAAGCGGGAGCGGGAACATCAGCCAGCCGAGCACGATGGCGGCCAGGACGAAGCCCACGAACATCTTGGCGCCGGCGACGAGCTGCGCGCGCGGCTCGTCGCGCGTGAGCGCGGCGAACACCGCCGACACCAGCACCGCAAAGACCAGGAGCAGCAGCAGATGACTGCTCACTTACGGCCCGATCCGATGTCGAAGGCGTCGAGCATCACGAGAAAATTCAACAGGCCGGCGACGATCAGGAAGCAGTTGCCGTACTCGTAGGTCACGGCGGTGACCACTCCGGTCCCCCAGCCGAGGGTGCGGCCGAGAATCCACGCCAGCCCGAGGCCGGCGTTTGCGACGGCCGCGAGCGCCACGAGCGGCTCCCCGAGCTCGAACGGAAATAACCGCCCCTCGAGCATCAGGCCGGTCACGAACATCGTCGTCAACGCCACGAAGAACACCGTGCCCTTCTGCGCACGCCCGAGCCAGAAATGCCCCGCGCCAGGCACCGCCCATGCCGCCAGGCAGACGAGCACCAGCGTACCCGGTTCCGAGGCAGCGCGTGCTCTTTCAGCGGCAGTCGACTTCGTGGCCATAGACTACGAAATGATAGCGCATGTGCTCGGTGCGGCTTCCTGCCTGAGCATTCGCACGAAGAGCCATCCTGCGGCGGCACCAAGCGGGAGCGCGGCAGCCGCCCGCAACAGGTTCGACGGCGCGGCAACGCCGACCCATTCGACCAGGAGCGTTATGGCGGTCGGCGCAGCGACGATGACGAGCAGCTGCCCCCGCCTCCGGGGCACGGCAGGCAGGCCAATCCACGCCATCAACGCCCCGAGCGCGCCGGACAGGTACAACCCCGTGCATCGGGCGCAGACCGGAAATCTCGTGCCCGATGCGTGAAACGATCGGTCGGGGCGCTGATGACACACCAGCGCGCCGGCGCCGTATGTTGCCGCGGCGAGCACGGGAGCGCCGGCTGCGGCGCCGAACGGCACCGCCAGCACGGCTGAGGTCCACGAGATTGCGAGAGCAGTCAGGAGGGCGGCGAGAAGACGCACGGAGCGATCTAGCGCTGCGGCTGCTGAATCGGCGCGGCGCGGGAAGACCGCCCGGTCTCCGCGGTGTAGCCGGTTCGCGCACGAAGGGTCAGCTCCGGCCGCGCGGGAATGCGGACGACGATCCGCCGGAAGCCGCCGTCGGCGCGCCCGTTGGCGGGCGCGTAGGCAAACGAATACTGGTTCGAGAGCTCCTGCGCGATCTCGGCGTAGATGTCTTTCAATTCGAAGATCTGCATGGGGAAGAACGCCTGCGCGCCCGTCTCCTGTGCCAGCAGCCGCAGCGAGTATTCCGACTCCGAAAAGAAACGGCGCTGTCCGCTCGACACCAGACGCGAGGCTGCGTTCTTCGATTGCAGCGCGATCGGATAAATGCCTACCCCGCTCTTCCTCGCCACCGCCAGCACATCATCGAACGATACGAGGCTCGACGTATCCTCGCCGTCCGACAGCACCGCGATCACCTGGCGCCGGACATCACCCTCGGGCCCGGTGCCGCGGCCGAACTGCTTCAGGGCGATGTACAAGGCGTTGTGCAGCGACGTGGCGCCGCGCGCCCTGGTGCTGCGGATCGCCTGTTCGAGCGAGGCGCGATCGCCGCTCAGCTCCTGCAACACCGCGACGCCGTCCGCGAAACCCACCACGGCTCCCCGATCGCCCGGGCCGAGCGTCCGCAGGAAACCAACCGCAGCCTCGTGGACCACATCCATCTTGTCCGACATGCTCGAGCTCGTATCGAGCAGGATGATGAGGTCGAGAGGGATCTTGGTCGACTCGAAGAACTGGACCTGCTGCGGGACGCCGTCTTCGAGCACCGCGAATTCGGCAGCCGTCAACCCTTTCACGAACTTCTTCTGAGGATCCAACACCGTGACGTTCAGGGGGACGAGGTTGGCCACGCTGCGGAAGACCGGTGGCGGGGCGGCACTGGAAGACGGCGGCGCGACAGGATGCTCGCCGTTGGTCGGCACCGCCTGCTGCGCGGCCGCAGCGACCGTCATCAGAACCAGCAGGGCAGGAGCGAGAGCGGCGACTTTCACGGTTCCTCCTCGGCCCGTTCGCTGCAAGCTGCATTCCGCGGCCGACGGCCGAAAAGATATGCCGGACGCGCACCGAGCTGCCCGGCGTGGAGCACATTTTACTCAATCGAGGTTTGCATAGCCTCCAAAGTTCTCCTGGAATCGATCGCGGAACTCGGCCCATGAGTAGGAGTGACTCTGACCGCCAAGGTGCTCGAGCGCGTACGCGGCGGCGACCGCCCCAACCTGCGCACAAATCGCATATTCCGCGCCCCGCACCATGCCTTTCAAGAAGCCGCCGCGAAATGCATCACCTACGCCCGTGGGATCGACGATGCGCAGCGGCGGCACCGCCGGCACATCCGTGCGGCTGCTGTTTTCGAAGACGGAACAGCCCTTTTCGCCGCGTGTAATCACGAGTGCCTCGGCATGTGCCAGGACAGCCGCCTCGTCGAGTCCCGTTTTCTGGCGAATGAGCTCGAACTCGTAGTCGTTGCAGACGACCAGCGTCGCGCCGACGATGCCGCGGTGAAGATCGTCGCCCGACATCCGCGCGCACTGCTGGCCCGGGTCCCAGATATACCGCAGCCCGAGCGCACGGCACTCCTCCGCGTACTGCAGCATGGCTTCCGGGTCGTTCGGCGAGATGATCGCGAGCGCGCAGTCGTCCACGGTGCGAAACGACAACTCCCCCGCGTTCGCCATCGCCCCGGTATAGAACGACGCGATCTGGTTGCCTTCCGTATCGGTGCTGCAGAAAAACGAGGCGGTGAACTTGCCCGGGACGTCCTGCACCAGCGAGGTGTCCACCCCGGCCGCCTCGAGCCACTTGCGGTAGTCCTCGAAGTCCTGGCCGGCCGTGGCCATGAGGCGTGGCGTTTCGCCGAGCAGCGCGAGCGTATAGGCGATGTTCGGCGCGCAGCCGCCGCGGCGTTTGTCCATGGTGTCGACGAGGAAGCTGAGGCTCACCCGCTGCATGTGCTCCGCAAGGAAGTGCTCGGTGAACTTCCCTGGAAACGACATCAGGTAGTCGAAGGCGATCGAACCGGTGACGACGATACTCATCTCTTGGCCTCGCGGGGCGGCCCATCTGCAGCAATCATGTACATCTTGCGGCAGGGCTCATCTGGGGCAGTCATGTTCATGTTGCGGCAGGGCACATCTGCGGGAATCACGCACATCTTGCGGCAGGGCTCATCTGCGGCAGTCATGTTCATGTTGCGGGAGGGCTAACTCATGATCTCGAGAAGGAAAAGGCTCAGCCCAGGTATTTGCTGACGATCGGCCCGAGCCGCCGCCGTGCCTCGGCGGAAACGGCCTCCGGCCGGGTGATGATCGCGTACTTCAGCGCGCTGGCGCACTCGCAGGTCCGGTCGAAGGGGAGCCGGCTCACCGCCTCGGCGATGACCTGCTGGGCCGTGCGCGCGTTCTCGGTCAGGTTGGCGATGATCATCTCCACCGTCACTTGATCGTGGTCGGGATGCCAGCAGTCGTAGTCGGTCACGAGCGCGATCGTGCTGTAACAGATCTCCGCCTCGCGCGCGAGCTTGGCCTCCTGGAGGTTCGTCATGCCGATGATGTCCATGCCCCAGGAGCGGTACAGCTGCGATTCCGCGAGCGTTGAGAACTGCGGCCCCTCCATGCACACGTACGTACCCCCTTTGTGCACCGTTGCCGACGTCGTCTCCGCGGCCGCATATGCGATCTCGCTCAGCGGCGAGCAGAACGGGTGCGCGAACCCGACGTGCGCAACGAGCCCGTCGCCGAAGAAGGTCGACACACGACTGCGGGTGCGGTCGAAGAACTGATCGGGAATCACGAGGTCCAGCGGCTTGAACTCCTCTTTCAGGCTGCCGACGGCACTCGCCGAGAGGATGTACTCCACGCCGAGGGTCTTGAAGCCGAAGATGTTGGCGCGGAAGTTCAACTCGGTCGGCATGTAGCGATGGCCGATCCCGTGCCGCGCCAGGAAGGCCACGCGTTTGCCGCGCAGCGTGCCGACGACGTATGGCGCGGAGGGATCGCCGAACGGCGTCTCAATCCGCCGCTCTTCGCGGTTGGTCAGCTCCGCCATGTCGTACAGTCCGCTGCCGCCGATGATGCCGATCGATGTTGACATACGGTTCAGGGTTCAGGGTTCGTCGAGCGAGACCGGCTCCACGAACTTTCGGCCGTTCTTTTCCCGGATGACGCCCGCGGCCATTGCCGGATCGTGTTCGAAGAATATCAGAAACTCGCGGTCGATCGCCTCGCGGACGAACGTGCGCTTGAAGGCCAGCGTGTCCATCGGGTACAGGTCGTAGCCCATTATCCAGGGTTCGTCGATGTGTGCGGTGGTCGGAATCAGGTCGGCGGCAAACACCGCGGTCCGGCCCTGTGATTCAAGGAACACGATCTGGTGGTGCATCGTATGACCGCCGGTGCGCACGACCCGCACGCCCGGCATCACTGGCCCGTCCACGGCCAGGAGATCGAGCACGCCCGCTTCTGCCAGCGGCACGAAGTTGTCCGGCAGATAGCTGGCGCGGTTCCGTTCGTGAGGATGCGTCGCGTCTTCCCATTCGGCGGTCCGTACCACGTAGCGGGCGCGCGGAAACGTCGGGTGTACGGCGCCCGCCGCGTCGCGTCGCGTAAACCCGCCGGCGTGGTCGAAGTGCAGGTGCGAGGCGAGCACGATGTCGATGTCGTCGGTGGCCGCGCCCGCCTCGGCCAGCGTCTGTTCGAGATCGCGCGTGCGATCGATGGCGTAGATCTCGACGCTCTTCTCGTCCATCTTTCCGCCGATCCCGGCATCGATGATCATCGTCTTTTCGCCGCGTACGAGGAGGGGGCGCGTGGCGAGCCGGATGCGATTGCGGTCGTCCGCAGGCGCGCGCTTCTCCCAGAGCGGCTTGGGGACGACGCCGAACATCGCGCCGCCGTCGAGACGGAAGTAGCCGTCGAAGAGAGGAAGGAGCTCGAGATCGCCGAACGTCACGAACCTTCCGGCTCCTGCTTCAGCTCGACGAGCACACCGTGGGCGCTGGCGGGATGGACGAAGGCAACGAGCGACCCGTGCGCGCCGGGGCGCGGCGCCTCGTCGATCAGGCGTACCCCGCGGTCCTTCAGTTGCGCCAGCGCCGCAACGATGTCCTCCACGGCGATCGTGATGTGATGCAGGCCCGGGCCCTTCCTCGATACGTATCTCGCGATGGGCGAGTCTTCTGCGGTGGCCTCGAGCAGCTCCAGCGACGAGGGGCGCGAGTCTGGGCCGCCGAGCGGGATGAAGTGCGCGCGAACCCGCTGCGACGACACGTCTTCAGCCGGCTCGATCTCGAGCCCGAGCGCATCCCGGTAGAACCGCAGCGCCTCGCCGAGGTCCGACACCGCGATGCCGATGTGATCCAGTCTCGCCTTCACGACCGTTCCTCGTGCAGCGCCCGCGCGAACATCCCGTCCACGGCCGTGTAGGGATCGATCTCGCGCGCCGCGATCCGATCGAGCGCCTCGCTGAATTCGCCCGCCTGCAGCACGCGCTCTTCGACGTGGCGGAGGAACTTCGCCGCGAGCAGCTCGCGCACGCGGAACTCCGCGCGGGCACGGCGGCGCGTGGCCCGGGAGCCGGCGGTGTGCGTGCGAAACCGCTCGACCGCCGACAGCAGCTCGCCCACTCCCCGGCCGCTCGTCGCTTCTGTCTTCACAATCGGCGGACGCCAGTCCGACGGGCCAAACTCCTGCAGCGTCAGCAGCGCTTCGATCGACGCCACCGTGCGATCCGCCCCTTCCCGGTCCGCCTTGTTCACCACGAACACATCGGCGATCTCCATGATGCCCGCCTTGAGCGCCTGCACCTCGTCGCCCGATCCGGGGACGAGCATGACCACCGAGACGTCGGCAGTGCGCACGATGTCGACCTCGTCCTGCCCCACGCCGACCGTTTCGATGAGGACGATGTCCTTGCCGGCGGCGTCGAGCAGCAGGGCGACCTCGCTCGTGGCTCGCGCGAGGCCGCCGAGATGGCCGCGCGTCGCCATGCTGCGGATGAACACGCCAGGGTCCGAGGCATGCGCCTGCATGCGAACGCGGTCGCCCAGTATGGCGCCGCCGCTGAACGGGCTGGTCGGGTCCACCGCCACGACGCCGACCGTGCGGCCGGTGTCGCGAATCTCGCGCGTCAGCCGATCGACGAGCGTGCTCTTGCCGGCGCCCGGGGGCCCCGTGACGCCGATCAGGTAGGCGCGCCCGGTGCGAGCGAAGATGCTGCGAACGACATCGGCACTTGCGGGGGACTCGTCCTCAACGAGCGTGATCGCCCGCGCCAGCGCGCGAGGGTCTCCCGCGATCACGCGCTCGGCGAGAGACGGTGCGGTCACTGTGCGAGCAGCTGGCGGGCGATGACCAGCCGCTGAATCTCGCTCGTCCCCTCGCCGATGGTCAGCAGCTTGACGTCGCGAAAGTACTTTTCGGCGGGATAGTCCTTCACGAAGCCGTAGCCGCCGTGAATCTGCACGCAGTCGTCGGCGACCTTCACGGCCGCCTCGCTCGCGAACAGCTTCGCCATCGACGACTCGCGCGTCATCCGCACGCCGGTGTCCTTGAGGTGCGCCGCGCGATACGTGAGCAGCCGCGCCGCCTCGATGCGCGTCGCGGCGTCCGCGAGCTTCCACTGGATGGCCTGGAAGGCGGCGATCGGCTGGCCGAACTGCCGGCGTTCCTTCGCGTAGCCGCGCGCGGCCTCGTAGGCCCCCTGCGCGAGCCCGACCGACAGGGCGGCGATGCCGATGCGGCCCGCGTCCAGCACCTGCAGCGTGTTCACGAAGCCCTGGCCTTCCTCGCCAAGGAGGTGCGACGCCGGCAGCCGGCAATCGGTGAACACGACCTCGCTCGTGTCGCTCGCGCGCATACCGAGCTTGTTCTCTTTCTTGCCCGGCGCCATGCCAGGCGTGCCGTGCTCGACCACGAAGGCAGAGATCCCCCGGTGGCCCGTTGCGCGATCAGTGACGGCGACGACGACCATCACGCCGCCAATGCGGCCGTGGGTGATGAAGCTCTTGGCGCCGTTCAGCACCCACCCGTCGTCGCGCCGCACTGCCGTCGTCCGCATGCCGGCGGCGTCGCTGCCGGCGTTCGCCTCCGTGAGCCCCCAGGCGCCGAGCACTTCGCCGCGTACGAGCCGCGGCAGGTACGCGCGCTTCTGCGCGTCGGAGCCGAACATGGCGATGTGCGCCGAGCACAGGCCGTTGTGCGCGGCCACCGACAGCGCAATGGCCGGGCAGACGCGCGCAATCTCTTCGATGCAGATGCAGTAGTCGACGGCGGACATCGCGGATCCGCCCAACTCGCTCGGAAACTGAATGCCCATCACGCCGACATTGGCCAGCTTCTCGAGCAGCTCGGATGGGA
>JBOGIX010000549.1:0-5407 GCA_050744685.1 Vicinamibacterales bacterium
GGACGTGGGGCGTCGGCCCCCGCGACGGGCGTCCCGTCTGGACCAACCTTTCCTGGAGGAACGAGCCGGAGCCCGGCGACGTCGGCACGGACGAGTTCATCGCCTTCTGCCGCCGGGTGGGGGCGGAGCCTTCGATCACGGTCAATGTGGAGGGACGCGGGGCAACGGCGGAGGAGGCCGCCGCGTGGGTGGAGTACTGCAACGGTCCGGCCACGTCGCGCTACGGCGCGCGGCGCGCGGCGAATGGTCATCCCGAGCCGTACGGCGTGAAGTACTGGGAAGTCGGCAACGAGATCTGGGGCGACTGGGTGCGCGGCCACTCGGACGCCGAAACCTACGCCCGCAACTACAAGCGGTACTACGACGCGATGCGCGCCGTCGATCCCACGATCCGCTTCATCGCGGTCGGCGATAACGACATGGCGTGGAACCGCATCGTCCTCCAGCGTGTCGGGCGTTACGTCGATTACCTGGCCATCCATCATTACTACGGTCGCAAGCCCATGGCCGGCGACGTCCGCAACCTGCTGGCGCGGCCGCTGTTCTACGAGCGGTTCTACAAAGAGGTGGCGGCGCTATTGGCGCGCGAGGTACCCGGCAAGACGATTGGCCTGGCGATCAACGAATGGGGGCTGGACCTTCCGGAATCGATGCAGTACTCGATGCACGCCGCGCTGTACGGCGCGCGGCTGATGAACGTGTTCGAGCGCTCGAGCCCGCTCGTCGCGATGAGCGCGGTGTCCGACCTGGTGAACGGCTGGCCTGGTGGCATCATCCAGGCGAGCCGGCACGGCGTCTTCGTCTCGCCGGTGTACCACGTCAACCGCATGTACTCCACTCGCCGGGGCGCGGAACGGCTGGATCCCGAGGTGAGCGGCCCCACGTTCGACAGCACGTCCGAAGGCCGCGGCGTGCCGGTGCTCGACGTCGTCGCGTCGCGATCGGCCGACGCTCGCAGGGTCTTTCTCAAGATCGTGAACACCGATATCGAGCACGATCTCGACGTCGCGGTCCGCGTGCGCGGAGGACGCGTCGCACCGCATGCGGAGCGCATCCTGCTGGCAGCAGACAGTCTGTCGACCAGGACGAGCTTCAGCGCGCCCGATGCCATTCGACCCGAAGTCGAGTCGTTCGATGCCGGCGATGCGTTCACCCTGCGGCTGCCGAAGCATTCGATTTCAGTGGTGACACTCGAGATCGCAGCGGCACACCCACGACCGTGAGCGCAATCGACGGGCGGCGGCCATGGCCTCAGGCCATGTGAATAGATCGTTGTGCGATCGGTGGCTTCCGCCTTCCGCCTTCGCGCGAAGCGCTTCGGCGGACCGCCGTAGCCTTGGCGGAGCCTGGTCAGGCGGAAGATCGGCGGAAATCTTCCGGCTGAAGCCGGAAGCCACACAATTATTCACACAAGCTCTGAAGCCGGGAGCCGCCAGGATGAGTGGATGTGAGTTCGAGCCGGGCTTGCTGAAGCTGAGGGGACGAAGCAAGGATCATGTTGACTCTCCTACGCAGGAACTCGTCAAATGGATCGACGGAGTCTGGCTTCGAGCGATCCTCACGCGAGGATGGGAGACACAGACGTTTCCGGAGCAAGCGGTGAAACCATGAAAGCAGTGCTCGGCCTGTTCGTCGCCGCGTTGATCGTGCCCCTCGTCGCAACCGCCGGCGCCAGCCAGAACCAGTTCGCCGAACTGGACAAGAAGGTGAAGGCGTTCCTGGAGCGCCACCGCGACGCCTGGCAAGACCTCAACGTGCCCCCAAGCGACGGTCAGGTGTTGCACGACCTGATCCTGAAGCACAAGTACACGCGCGCGCTCGAGATCGGCACGTCGACCGGACACTCGGGCGTGTGGATTGCGTGGGCGCTCGCGAAGACGGGCGGCCGATTGACGACGATCGAGATCGATCCGGAGCGGCACAAGACGGCGGTGGCGAACTTCAAGGAAGCCGGCCTCGACAAATACATCGACGCGCGGCTCGGCGACGCGCACGACATCGTGCCGGCGCTGGAAGGGCCGTTCGACTTCGTGTTCTCGGATGCCGACAAGATTTGGTACAAGAACTACTTGGTGGCGGTCTGGCCGAAGCTGACGCCCGGCGGGTGCTTCACCGCGCACAACGTGTCCGGCCGGACAGCGGAAGGCATCGCCGAGTTCCTGGCGCACGTCAAGTCGATGCCGGACGCGGAGACGACGATCGACAAGTCGAGCGGCGCCGGGCTGTCGATTTCCTTCAAGCGAACGCCGGCGAAATAGCTTCGCCGGCGCGGGCGCCCACGGGTCACCGCCTCGATGCGGCTACTCGCCGTCCCTCACGTTCACGAACCCGAACATCCAGTCGTTGAGGAAGTGCACGCGGTTCATGCAGATGACGAGATAGCGGCCGGTCTTCAGGAACTGGTAGGTGATGATCTGCCCGTTCGAGGTCGGCCCCGCGGGGATCGTGCCGCCGTTCAGGAACTGCATGCCGCCGGCGGACATGAGCCGTCCCTCCGGGGACCAGACGCGGTTGTCCGGGTGCACGTTCGTCAGGTTCGGCCGTGCCACGATCACGACGTCACCGCGGCCATCCTTGATCCGATGCTCTGCGTCAGCGTTGACCGGATCGAGGTTGCACGCATGCAGCGCCGGGTCGGCGATGCCTGAAGGATCCTCCCCGCGACAGAGATACTGCCCGAGCTCGTCGCGGGTGGTGTCCTTGCTGACCTCGTAGATGGCGAACGCGTGGCCGCCGCCGTGGATCTGGAACGTCACCTCTCCGCCCTTGCGAATCGTCACTTCTTCGGGCGTCAGGTTGTGCAGCCTGTAGGCGCACGGGTCGGCCGGCCCGCCGATGCCGCCCGACTGCAGGCATGGCGCAGGGCCGAGCGGCGCCGTCGGCAGCACGCCGAAATCGACGGCGGCGGTCGACGGCGCGGACGGGTGCTGGTGATCCCGGTCTTCTTTCTGCGCGGACGACACCGCCGGTGCGGCGACGAGCGCAATCACGACGAGCAAGCCTGGCAACCGCATTCGCAACCTCCTGTGGGCTGGAGCGGCACACTGGGGCGCCGCGGACGCGCGCCGCGCCGGGCGGACGCCGGTCCGTCGTTCACGATGCCCTGGCGATGACCGCGGAACTCCCGCACCTCAGCAAGTTTGCCGCCACTCGCGTAACCCGGCCGATCGACTGAACGGCGCACGTTCAGCGGACGGCGCGAGACAACGCGCCCATCGCAGGGACGAAGAAGGAAACCGGTAACGAAATCAGTAAATGATCGCGCGCTGGCGGGACACGCGCGCCACCGTGACGCGCGATCGGGTTGGAAGACGATTTGACAATGCCTCGGCGCACGGGAGTGACGCCGGGCATCGGTGCCACCGTTTCCGGAAGCCTGGTGTCACCCGCGCTCGCTCCCCACTACTCCGGGCGCGTTGCGTCCGTGTTGGCGTATTCGTCAACCTGGGCCCCTCGTCATCTCCCCAGTGATCCGCACCTGCAACATTGATCCGCACTTGCAACGCCGATGCGCAGGGCGGATGAGTTTTGCCCCGCTTCTCAGCCGTACGGTCGTAGCTTGCCTGATGAAGCAGGTCGCGGATACAGCTGCGAAGTCGGGGTAAACTCGCCGTATGGCGACCTACTCCCTGCGCATCAACGGCCGGACCGAGCAGGTCGAGGGGGAATCGGACGACAGCCTGCTGTCAGTTCTTCGCTATGATCTCGACCTCACGGGATCGAAGTTCGGCTGTGGCGAAGGGTACTGCGGCGCCTGCACTGTTCTAGTCGACAACCAGGCGACGCGATCCTGCATGACGCGTCTCGGCGCAGTCGGCGGCGCCTCGATCACGACCATCGAGGGCCTGGCGTCCGGCGATCGCCTGCACCCCGTCCAACAGGCCTTCCTCGAAGCCGAGGCATTCCAGTGCGGATACTGCACGCCGGGGATGGTGATGGCAACCGTCGGCCTGCTCCGCACGCATCCCAACCCATCGCCGCAGGACATCGCCAGGGTGATGGACCGCAGCGTGTGCCGCTGCGGCGCCTACCCGCGAATCGTCGAAGCCGTGCGGCTGGCTGCGGCGCGCATGAAGGGCGAGCGCGGCAGCACGGCACCCGTGGTGCACCGATGATCGACGACGTCGAACGCTACGAGCTCTCGCGTCCGCCGACGTATCGGTTCGAAGTCGAGCGGCGCGAGTTCATGCGGATCTTTGCCGCGCTCGGCGGCGGGCTGCTCGTCGCGTCCGCGCCGGAGGCAGCGCCGCAGGAGTCCGGGCGCAGCGGGCGGCAGGCGGCGGCGGCCGATTTGGCGGCGTGGATACATATCGATGACACGGGCGGGATCACCGCGCACACCGGCAAGACGGAGATCGGGCAGAACATCAGGACCTCGCTGGCGCAGGCAGTCGCGGACGAGCTCCACGTGCCGCTCGCCCGCGTCTCGCTGGTGATGGCCGACACGGATCTCACTCCGTACGATCAGGGCACCTTCGGGTCGCAATCGACGCCGCGGATGGCGCCCGTGCTCGCGCGAGCGGCGGCGACGGCGCGCGAGATGCTGATCGATCGCGCGGCGGCCCTGTGGACGGTCGATCGTGCACGCCTGACGTGCGGCGATGGCCGGATCGCCGGCGAAGGCCGGTCGATCGGCTTCGGCGATCTCGTGAAGGGCGCGCGCCTGGCAGGGGTCGTCCCGGCGGACGCGCCGATCGCCGCACCCGCGGCGTGGACGGTGCGAGGCACTCCCGCCAAGAAGGTCGACGGCCGACCGTTCGTGACCGGCGGGCACCGCTACACGCCCGACCTCACGCGGCCGGGGATGATGTACGGCCGGGTCATCCGTTCCGACGGCTACACCGGCACGCTCGCATCGTTGGACGACAGCGGCGCGCGCGGTATGCCGGGGGTGATCGTTGTCCGCGAGGGTGAGTTCGCGGGAGTGATCGCCCCCACGGAACGCCTGGCGCGCCGCGCGGCGGCTGCCGTGCGCACCGAATGGCGCATCCCCGAAGGGCTGCCCTCGTCTGCGACCGTCTACGAGCTCCTGAAGAAGAGCGAGATGCCGGGCGGCGGTCGGGGAACCACGCCTGTCAGGAGCGGTGACGTCGCGGCGGCGCGCGCGGCGGCCGCTCGCACGTTCGATGCGCGTTACCACATTCCCTACATCGCGCATGTGCCGCTCGAGCCGCGCGCCGCGGTGGCGGAATGGCGCGACGGCAGGCTGACCGTGTGGACGGGCACGCAGCGTCCGTTCGGCGTGCGCGCCGAGCTCGCCTCCGCCTTCCACGTGCCGGAGGATCGCGTGCGCGTGATCGTGCCCGACACCGGGTCGGCGTACGGCGGCAAGCACACGGGCGAGCACGCGGTCGAAGCCGCGCGGCTGGCGAAGGCCGCAGGCAAGCCGGTGAAGCTCGTGTGGACG
>JBOGIX010000550.1:0-8610 GCA_050744685.1 Vicinamibacterales bacterium
CCGACAAGCGCGAAGCGCTGCTGCGCGCCGCCACCCGCACCTTTGCCGCGAAAGGGTTCTTCAACGCGCAAGTGGCCGACGTCGCCCGCGCCGCCGGCGTCGCCGCAGGCACGGTCTACCTGTACTTCAAGGGCAAGGACGACCTGCTCATCTCGATCTTCGAGAACACGATGAAGGAGGCGATCACCAGCGGACGCGGGAGCATCGCCGACCTCAGCGATCCGCTGCAGCAGCTTCGCACCATCGCGCGGCTGCACCTCGATCGCATGAGCCGCGACCGCGCCCTCGCCGTTGTCTTCCAGGTGGAGCTCCGGCAGTCCACCAAGTTCATGGAGCGCTTCTCGGCCACGCACCTGCGCGAGTATCTCGGCATCATCCGCGACGTGATCGCCCGCGGCCAGTCCGCCGGCGTCTTCCGCAGGAGCGTGAACCCGACGCTGGCCTCGAAGCTGCTGTTCGGCATGCTCGACGAAATGGCCACCAACTGGATCCTGAGCAAACGGCGGTATTCGCTCGTCGCGGAAGCGGACACGATCGTCGACCTGTTCGTGCGCGGCGTCGGCGCGGAAAGGGCGGGATGACGATCCACCGCGCGGCCGTGCTCGGCGCCGGTACGATGGGGGCACAGATTGCCGCGCACCTGGCGAATGCCGGCGTACCGGCGGTACTGCTCGATCTGTCGGTGGATGTCGCACGGCAGGGCCTCGAAAGGGCGAAGGCGATCAGCCCCGGCCCGTTCTTCACAAAGGCCTCACACGCCCTCATCACCCTCGGATCCTTCGACGATCTCGGCCCGCTCGCCGAGTGCGACTGGATCGTCGAAGCGGTTGTCGAGCGGCTCGACGTGAAACAGTCGCTGCTCGATCGCGTCGAGACCCATGCGAGTCCCGCGGCGCTCGTTTCCTCGAACACGTCCGCCATTCCCCTGCACGACATCGCCGACGGCCGCAGTGAAGCGCTCCGGGCCCGGTGGCTCGGCACGCACTTCTTCAACCCGCCGCGGTACCTGCCGCTGCTCGAGGTGATCCCCACCTCGGACACGCGCGCCGACGTCCTAGAGGCGTTCATCTCCTTTGCCGATCGCCGGCTCGGCAAGGGTGTGGTCGTGGCGAAGGATGCTCCGGGGTTCGTCGCGAACCGCATCGGACTGTACGGAGTGATGCAGATACTCCGTGCAGTTGCCGACGGCGAGTACACCGTCGAGGAAGTGGACGCGATCACCGGGCGGGCGCTGGGACGCCCGAAGAGCGCAACCTTCCGCACGGTGGACCTCGCCGGCCTCGATGTGCTGGCGCACGTCGCCGGCGATCTCTCCAGGCGGCTTCCCGGAGACGAAGGGGCCGCGTTCGCGGTGCCCGCCGTGGTCGAGGAGCTGGTCCGGCGCGGATCGACGGGCGCCAAGGCGGGCCGCGGCTTCTATCGCAAGGAGCAATCCGGCGAGATCACCGCGATCGACTTCAGCACGTTCGAGTATCGCGCGCCCGTCCGGCCGCGCCTCCCTTCGATCGACGCCGCCCGCAGCATCGACGACGTCGGCGAACGTATTCGCACGCTGTTTCTCGCCAGGGACAGAACTGGCGAGTTCCTGCGCCGCACGCTGGCGCCGGCGCTGCTCTACGCAGCAAAGGTGGCCCCGGTGGTCGCGCACGCTCCAGATGACGTCGATCGGGCGATGCGCTGGGGCTTCGGCTGGGAGCTGGGGCCGTTCGAGACGCTGCGCGCGATCGGCGTCGACGAAGTGCTGGCCGCGCTCGGGCCGGCTGGCGACGAGTCCGCGCGAACCGTTTTGACTGCGTCACAGCCGCTGGCGAGCGACGCCTCGGACCAGTCGCCCGCCGCGGCAGCTGCTGCGCAGGCAAGGTCGACGGCCGCGCGGCTGCACTTCCTGAAGACCGCGCGGGCGTCGAACCGTATCGTCCGCCGCAACGCCGGTGCGAGCCTGGTCGACATCGGCGACGGGGTCTTGTGCGTAGAGTTCCACGCGAAGATGAACGCCATCGGCGGTGATGCGATCCAGATGCTCCAGCTCGGGGTCAAGGAAGCCGCCGCCAACTTCGCGGCCCTGGTGGTTGCCAACGACGCCGCGCACTTTTCCGCCGGCGCCAACCTGATGCTGCTGCTCCTCGAGGCGCAGGAAGGCAACTGGGACGAGGTCGACCTGATGGTGCGCGCCTTTCAGCAGGCCACCATGTCGCTCAAGCACGCCGACGTGCCGGTCGTCGTCTGCCCGGCGGGAATGACGCTCGGCGGCGGCTGCGAGATCGCGCTGCACGCGCACCGGGTGCAGGCCGCCGCGGAAACGTACATGGGGCTCGTCGAGGTCAGCGTGGGACTGATCCCGGCCGGCGGCGGAACGAAGGAGATGCTCGCGCGCGCGATGGAGACGTTGCCCGCCGGCGCCGAGGCGCTGCCGTACGTGCAGCAGGTGTTCGAAACCATCGGTTTCGCCACGGTGTCGACGAGCGCCGCGGATGCCCGCACGATCGGCTACCTGCGGGACGCCGACGGCATCACGATGAATCGCGATCGCGTGCTCGCCGATGCCAGGGCGATTGCGCTCGCGCGCACGCCGGCCCACGTCCCGCCGAGGCCGCGCACCGCCGTGCCGGTCGGCGGCGCCACGGTACTCGCGGCCCTGAAGCTCGGCGTGCACCTCGCCTGGCGGGCGGGACGGATCAGCGATCATGACGCGCTGATCGGGCGGAAGCTCGCATGGGTTCTCGCCGGCGGCAACACCGCGGGCCGGGGCACGATGACG
Organism: Vicinamibacterales bacterium; assembly: GCA_050744685.1. Taxonomy (GTDB): domain Bacteria; phylum Acidobacteriota; class Vicinamibacteria; order Vicinamibacterales; family 2-12-FULL-66-21; genus JACCXG01. Next base: position 2,759 of record JBOGIX010000550.1, read on the forward strand.
GAGCAGCAGCTGCTCGATCTCGAGCGCGAGGCGTTTCTGAGCCTCTGCGGCGAGCGCAAGACGCAGGAGCGGATCGCACACACGCTGAAGACGGGCAAACCGCTGCGGAACTGATGATGCGCGTGCGCCAGTCTCCAGTTGCCAGTTCCCAGTCGCCAGAAGTCTTCGCGGTATCCAGTCAACTGGTTACCACAAAGAAACCAACTCGAAACTGGCAACTGGCTACTGGCAGCAACCGGCAACTGGCAACATCACGATATCCAGTTGACTGGCAACCATGAAGAGAACAACTGGAAACGGGAAACTGGAAACTGGCAACTGGAAGCCAGCAACTGGCATGTTCGATCGAGGACAGGGACCGCCGCTCGTCGTGATCCCAGGCGTGCACGGACGATGGGAATGGTCGAAGCCCGTCCTCGAGCGGATGGCGGAACGATGCCGCACGATCTCGTACTCGCTGTGCGGCGACATCGGCTCGGGGCGCCGTCTCGACCGCGCCCTCGGATTCGAGAATTACGTGAGGCAGCTCGATGCCGTGCTGGACGCGGCCGGCGTCGATCGCGCGGCGCTCTGCGGCGTCTCGTTCGGCGGCTTCGTCGCGCTGCGCTATGCCGTCGAGCGTCCGGATCGTGTCAGCGCGCTCGTGCTGGCGTCGGCGCCGGGCCCCGGGTTCGAACCGAACGCGCAGCAGTCCCGTTGGCTGGCGCGACCGTGGCTGTCCGTGCCAGCCTTCGCGCTGACCTCGCCGGCGCGGGTCTGGCCGGAGATACGCAGCGCGATACCTGGCGGCAATCGACGCTTCAGGTTCTTCGTGCGCCAGGGGCTTCGCTGCGTCGCGGCGCCGATGATCCCGCCGCTGATGGCGTCGAGAATGCGAGCGGCGGCGGTGATGGATTTCCAGGCGGACTGCTCCCGCGTGCACGCGCGTACGCTCGTCATCGCCGGCGAAGAAGGCCTCGATCGCGTCGTCCCCGTGTGGTCGACGCGCGTCTACACGTCGCTCATCCGCGGCGCCGAATACGCGGTGATGCCCGGCACGGGCCACATGGGATGCCTGACGCAGCCGGAACGCTTTGCCGAGATCGTGACGGGATTCGTACATGCCGACCATCACTGACCTGAACGGTCTATCTGGACGCCTCGAAGCGCTGCTCGAAGTTCCCGAGCGCAGCGGCCAGCCGAAGGCCGCAGTCGTCTTCGCGCATCCGCATCCGCAGCACGGCGGGACGATGCACACGAAGGCCGTGTACCAGGGAGCGAAGGGCCTTGCGCGCATCGGATGCCCGGTGCTTCGCTTCAACTTTCGGGGCGTCGGCGGCAGCGCGGGGGCGTTCGGCAACGGCGAAGGAGAGATGGAGGACTTTCGTGCTGCGCTGGATTACATGGCCGCACGTTACCCGGACACACCCTTGTGGGCAGCCGGCTTCTCGTTCGGATCCTGGGTCGCGCTCGAAGCAGGCGCCGTCGATCCGCGCGTGACGGTCTTGATCGGCATCGCTCCGCCGGTGGTCACCTCGGTATCGGGCATGGATTACAAGTTCCCGAACACGCTCGCGAGCACGAAGCCGAAGTTCTTCGTCCAGGGGGAGGCGGACGAGGTCTGCCCGATAGAAGGCATGTGGGCATTCTACGGGCAGCTCCAGGAGCCGAAAGAGCTCGTCGTGATCGATGCCGCGGATCACCTGTTCGAAGGGCGGACTCAGGAAGTCGGCGAGGCGCTCGAGGAGTTGCTGGGCGATTTCGAGGGGTGAAGTCATGAAAGAGGCGGTGATCGTGTCCGCCGCGCGGACCGCGGTCGGCAAGGCGCCGGCCGGCGCGCTTCGCGCGGCGCGGCCGGACGACATGGCAGCGCTCGTGATTGCCGAGGCGCTGAAGCGCGCGACGGGGTTCGAGCGGAGCGAAGTCGATGACGTGATTCTCGGATGCGCGATGCCGGAAGCCGAGCAGGGGTTGAACGTCGCACGAATCGCGAGCCTGCGCGCCGGATTGCCGGTGTCTGCCTCGGCGGTCACCGTCAACCGGTTCTGCTCGTCCGGCCTGCAGTCGATTGCGTACGCCGCCGAGCGCATCATGGCCGGGTTCGCGACGGCGATCGTCGCCGGCGGCACCGAATCCATGAGCCTGGTGCCGATGGGCGGCCACAAGCCGGCGCCAAATCCGGCGCTCGTGGACACGTATCCCGACGCCTACCTCACGACAGGCCTCGTTGCCGAGAATCATGCGCGCGATTACGCGATCGGCCGCGAGGAACAGGACGCCTACGCGCTCCGCAGCCATCAGCGGGCCGTCGCGGCGATCGATTCGGGGCGTTTCGGCGAAGAGATCGTGCAGGAGACCGCGGCGTCGCCTGACAGCGGTACGCCGGCGATTGTGCTGCCGCTCGGCACCGACGAAGGGCCGCGGCGCGACACGTCGATCGACGCGCTGTCCAGGCTCACGCCGGCGTTCCACGTCAAGGGAACCGTCACCGCCGGCAACTCCTCCCAGATGAGCGACGGCGCCGCAGCCGTGCTGGTGATGGAAGGAGACCGCGCGCGACAGCTCGGGCTGGCCCCGCTCGGACGTTTCGTCGCCTACGCCACCGCCGGCGTCGAGCCCGAGCGATTCGGCATCGGCCCCGTGCCTGCGATCAGGAAGGCCTTGCGGATGGCGGGCCTGACCCTGGACCAGATGGACCTCGTGGAGCTGAACGAGGCCTTCGCGGCGCAGGTGCTCGCCTGCCTGCGCGAGCTGCCGATCAATCCCGAGCGCCTGAACGTCAACGGAGGCGCGATCGCGCTGGGCCATCCGCTCGGCTGCACGGGTGCGCGGCTGACGACGTCGATCCTGTACGAGATGCGGCGCCGCGGCGCGCGCTACGGCCTCGTGACCATGTGCGTCGGCGGCGGAATGGGCGCGGCGGGGATATTCGAGGCGATTTGAGGGCACCACCATGACCAGCACAACATCGGCCGTGCGCGGCGGAGCGTGGTTGACGGAAGACGTCGATGCGGCGGCGGTGCTGACGCCCGAGCGTCTCAGCGAGGAGCATCGGCTGATCGGGCAGACCGCCGACGAGTTCGTCGACACTGAAGTCCTGCCGGTGCTCGAACGCCTCGAAGCGAAGGACTGGGACCTCGCGCGCGCGCTGGTCCGGCGGTGCGGCGAGCTGGGGCTGCTCGGCACCGACGCTCCCGAGGAGCTCGGCGGCGTTGCCCTCGACAAAGCCGCCTCCGTCGTCGTCGGGGAAGCCATCGGCCGTTGCGCGTCGTTCGCGACCACCTTCGGCGCGCAAACGGGGCTCGCGGTCACACCCCTGCTCTGTTTTGGAACGGAGGCACAGAAGCGCGCCTACGTCCCCCGCCTGGTGTCGGGGGAGCTGACCGGCGCGTACGCGCTGAGCGAGTCCGGATCCGGGTCGGATGCGCTGAGCGCGCGGGCGCGCGCGGCGAAACAGCCGGACGGCAGCTTCGTGTTGAACGGCGAGAAGATGTGGATCTCGAACGGCGGGTTCGCCGACGTGTTCATCGTATTCGCCAGGGTCGTCTCGGACCCGGGATCCGGGACGGGTGAAGATCAGTTCACCGCATTCATCGTGGAGCGCGCCTTCCCCGGCGTCAGCTGCGGCAACGAGGAGCACAAGATGGGGCTGCACGGCTCCTCGACGACGCCGCTCATCCTGCAGGACGCGCGGGTGCCGGCGGAGAACGTGCTCGGCGAGATCGGCAAGGGCCACAAGGTCGCGTTCAACGTGCTCAACTACGGCCGGTTCAAGCTCGGAGCGATGTGCAGCGGCGGCGCCCGAGGGGTCATCGCGCAGGCGGCGGCGTATGCGGCGCAGCGCAAGCAGTTCGGGCAGCCGATCGCCGGCTTCGGCGCCATCCGTCACAAGCTGGGAGAGATGGTCGCGCGCGAGTACGCCGTCGAGGCCATGCTCTTCCGGACGGCAGGCCTGATCGATGCCATGCTCGACGGGTCGCACGAGAGCGGCGCGATGCTGGCGGCGCTGGAGGAGTTCGCCGTCGAGGCCTCGATCCTGAAGGTGGCCAGCAGCGAGATGATCGATTTCGTGGTCGACGAGAACGTGCAGGTTCACGGCGGCAACGGTTTCGTCCGCGACTACCCCGCAGAGCGCCACTATCGCGATGCGCGCGTAAACCGGATCTTCGAAGGGACCAACGAGATCAACCGGCTGCTGATCCCGGGGATGCTCGCCCGCCGCGCGATCAAGGGAACACTGCCGATCGTCGCCGCGGCCAGACGGCTGCAGGACGAGGTCCTGGCCCCTTCATTGTCCGGGCCTGCATCCGACGATCCGCTGGAGCAGGCGCGGCGCGCCGTGACCACCCTCAAGAAGGTCGGCCTGATGGTGCTCGGCACGGCGATGCAGACCTACGGCGCACGCCTCGCAGACGAACAGGAAGTGCTCACTCATGCCGCCGACATCATCATCGACCTGTTCGCCGCGGAGAGCTCGGTGCTGCGGGCCGAGGCTGTTGCAGGAAATCCTTTACATTCGGCGGCCGCCACGCTGATCGTCAACGACGCCGCCGGCCGGATCGAGCTGCGCGCGCGGGAGGCATTGGCCGCCATGACTGAAGGAGACACGCTGCGGACCCTGCTGGCGGCGCTGCGCCGGCTGATGAAGTTCACCCCGGTCAACACCGTCGCGCTGCGGCGGCAGCTCGCGGATGCCCTCTGCGACCGGCGCGTGTATCCTTTCTGAGTGAACCGAATCTTCGCATTGGCCCTGACGGCGGCGGCGCTGTCGCTCGCTGCGTGCGGCAGCGAGCCCCTCGCCTACCCCGACGAGATCGCCGCCTGGCGCGCCGAAAAAGACGACTTCATGCGCACATCCGGCGAGTCGCCGGTACCCGAGGAGAAGCGCGCGACGTTCGCGCCGCTGCCCTACTACCCGATTGACGAGCAGTATCGCGTGCCTGCGGCGTTGAACGTGGTGCGGGGCGAGGACATCATCGAGCTCGGGACGTCGACCGGCGTGCCGCGGCGGATGCGCCGCATCGGCACGCTCGCCTTCACGCTGAAGGGGCAGCCGCTCACGCTCACGGCATTCGCCGATGCGGACGATACGCAGCTCAGGCGATTGTTCGTGCCGTTCGGCGATCTCACAAACGGCACGGAAACGTACCCAGGCGGCCGCTATCTCGATCTGGACCGGACCGGCAGCAACGTCTACGACCTCGACTTCAATCGCGCCTACCATCCCTTCTGCGTGTTCGACGTGAAGTACGAGTGTCCGGTGCCGCCGCGCGAGAACCGCCTGAAGGTGCCGATCAAGGCGGGCGAGAAGCTGCGCTGAATGCGGGCGATCGTGTTCGACTTCGACGGGGTCCTCGCGGACTCGGAACCGGTGCACCTGCGGGCCTATCAGGCCGTGCTCACGACGCGGGGCATCTCCCTTTCGCGCGACGAGTACTACCGCGACTATTTGGGTTTCGACGACGTGGGGGCGTTCGAGGCGATCGGACGGGCGCGCAGCCAGCTGTGGACGCGGGAGCAGATCGACACGCTGGTCGCGCAGAAGACCACGGTGTTCGACGAGATGATGGCCTCGGGGGCCCTGCTGTATCCGGGGGCCGCCGCCTGCGTCGAGCGGCTGGCTGGTGAGTTTCCGCTGGGCATCGCCTCGGGCGCTCTGCGGCACGAGATCGAAACCGTGCTGCGGGGGAGCGGCCTCGACCGCCACATCAGGTTCATCGTCGCCTCGGGCGACACGCCGCGCAGCAAGCCCGCGCCGGATCCGTATCTGCGCGCCGCAGCCCTGCACGGCATCGCGGCATCCGGCTGCGTGGCCATCGAAGATTCGCGCTGGGGCATCGAATCGGCGCGTGCGGCCGGCATGAAGTGCGTGG
>JBOGIX010000551.1:0-5097 GCA_050744685.1 Vicinamibacterales bacterium
GTTCGGGGGCGAGCAGCACGTCAGGCAGATCGGCGGCGAGCGCTGCCAGCCCTCGATCCGACAGCCGCACGAAGCGCGACCTCAGCAGGGCTGCGACCCTCCGCGGCGACCAGGGATCGGCCAGGTACCTCACGAGTGCAGACAGGTCCTTGATTTCGTCGGCGTCGAAGAAGCCCAGCCCCTTGTAGACGTAGGTCGCCACACCACGCGCGCCGAGCTCGCGCTCGAACTCGCGATGGCTCGAACGCGATCGAAACAGGATGGCGATGTCGCCCGGCCGCACGCGCCTGGGTACGCCCGTGCTCTTGTCGCGGACGGTACTCTCCTCGAGCAGGCGCACGATCTCGTCGGCAACCGCCGCGGCGCATTCCTCCGGGCTGTTTCCAGCGGCGAGTCCGAGCACGGGGCCACGAATCGGCGGTACGGCCGACGGCGCCCCGGGAAACCGATCGCGCTCGTCATAGGTGAAGTCGTCGGCCCTCGTCGCCGGCCTGGCAATCTCGGCGAAGAGGTCGTTGACGAACTGCAGCAGCTCGGGCACGGCGCGGAAGCTGCGCGCGATGGAACGGCGCGCACGCGTCCCCGGCCGCAGCCCCTCGATGAACTCCGCCGCATCCTGGAGGACCGCGACCTCCGCATCGCGGAAGCGATAGATCGACTGCTTGCGGTCGCCGACGATGAACACCGACGGGTTCGTGGCGAGCCCTGCGCCTTCCCCCCAGGCGCGCACGAGCAGCGAGACGAGCTCCCATTGCGCACGGCTGGTGTCCTGGAACTCATCGACCAGGACGTGGTGATAGCGGGCCTCGAGCCGATACCGGCTCTGCGAGAACTCGTCCATCCGGCGCAGCAGATCGCGCGCCCGCTCCAGCACGTCCGAGAAATCCAGCACCGAGCGCTCCTCGAGCGCCTGGCGGTACTGGGCGAGCGCCACGCCGAACATGCGCCGCACGCCTCGGGCCATCACCGCGTTCAGATCACGGTTGAACGCGAACGCCAGGTGCGCGATCTGCGGCGCCAGCTGGAACAGCGCGTCGCGATGCCGTCGCGACGCGTCCTTGGAGGGGTAATGCTCGACCTTGTACGGATACACCTGCGTGCCCGGCTTCCGCGCCGTGCCGTCGTTGGTCAGGAAATGGCTGGTCACACGCTCGAGCGCGGCGCGCACGGTCGCCTCCGGCGCGTCGCGCAGGCGATCCAGGTGCTGGACCTCGCGCCTGAACAGCTCGAAGCGCGGATGTGCTGACGGCCCGTCCGCCAGGAACCGCGACAAGCCGCCCGGTACGGCCTGCAGCGCCTCGCGCAGCGAGGCGGCCGCCGCCTGGCACACGCTGTCGGCAGTCAGCTCGCGTGGCCCTCTCGACAGGAAGCGATCCAGCGCGTCCCAGGCCACCAGCCGGCGATCGATCAGCGTCGCCAGCCCTTCGCGCGTCCGCGCGATGCCGAGCTGCGCCAGCACGAGGGCGATGTCCCTGTCCGTTCGCGCCATGCCGGTGAGGATCCGCAAGGTGCGATCGAGCGCCGTGGCCACCAGCCTGGGCACTTCCGTCTCGTCCGCCAGATCGAACGCCGGGTCGACGTCCGCCTCCAGCGGAAACTCGCGCAGCATCGAGAGACAGAACGCGTCAATGGTGCTGATGGCGATGTCGCCCAGGCGATCCCGTAGCTCCAGCCACCGCGCCCGGTCGAATTCCGATCGCGCGGCCGCCGCGCGCAGTTCGCCGACGATGCGCTCACGCATTTCCGCGGCGGCCTTGCGCGTGAAGGTGATGGCGAGGATGTTCGCTGGATCGATGCCGGCCTTGAGCAGGTTCACATAGCGCGCGACGAGCACCGACGTCTTCCCCGTTCCCGCCGAGGCTTCGAGGACGACGTTGAAGCGGGGATCGGCCGCGAAGACGCGCGCGTCGGCGTCGGGGTCCGGGGGAGCGCTGACTGGTGATTCCTGCGCCGGGCCGCCGTTGAAGAGCGAGAGCTGAACGAGCGGCGCGCCATGTGCGCCCGTGCGGCGGTCACTCATCGCCGACGTAGTCCTTGCGGCAGACATCGGAGAACCCGCATCGTGTGCACGTCCACGCTTCGTCGGGGCTGGGCGGGAACTCCCCCGCCTCGATGCGGCCGATCGCGCCGGTGAACCGGAGCTCCCCTTCGCGCAGGGCCGCCTCCAGGTTGCCCGATCGGCCGCCGACGTCGACGAACGCGTTCTTTTCGCGAAACGCGAGATAGCCCACGCGGCCCACAGACCAGTGACGGCCGTGGCGCCCGTCGAGCTGATGCGCCGCGCAAACGCCGTAGACCGGAAGCTGCAGCGCGCGCGATGGCTTCGGCGCGCGCCCGAGCTTGTAATCCACGATTCGCAGTGTGCCATCGGCCAGAAGATCGATCCGATCGGCCTTGCCGCGAACGCGCAGCTCGCGTGCGCCGCCTTCGGTGCTGAAGGGGAACCTGCCCTCGAGCGGAAATTCGAGCAGGCGCTCGACGACGCCGACGCCCTGCTCGATCTCGAACGCAAACGCGCGCTCCGCGAGCCCCGGCGCCGCGGCAGACCCGAGCAGGTACGTGCGCTCGAGCGCACGATCGGCTTCTGGCAGCTCGAGCAGGTGCGCCTCGGCCACCGTCTCGAAGAGTGCCACCGCATCGGGCAGGTTGTCGATCGTCACCGCCCCGTGGCCACGCCCGCGCCAGGCGACGAAGAACGCTTCGAAGACGCCGTGGAGCAGCTGGCCGCGCTCCTGCGGCGTCAGCCCGGACTCGTCTTCCCGCTCCTCGTCCAGCCGCAGCACGTGGCCTGCAAAATACTTGAACGGGCACTCGAGATAGCGCTCCACGCGGCTGACGGCATAGACCTCCTCGGCCCGCGATCCGACAGCGCCGTGGTAGCGGGGATCGAGCATGGCGGTACGGGCCACACGCAGGTCGAGCCACTCCGCCGCCGGACCGACGATCACCTCCCGCGCCAGCGGCGCACGCGACAGCGCCTCGTGCGTGAACACGCGATCTGCCGCGCCAGACGGCTCGGGCCGCACCACCAGGCCGGCACTCGACACATCCTCGAGAAACGGCGATGGCGACACCAGCGCGTCGTCTTCGAGCGTGAACGACGACACGCTCGTGTGTTTTCCGGCGAGCGTGAGCAGATCCTGGAACCGCGCGCGGGCGGCTGCGAGCCGCGCCGACTCCGGCGGCCAGCCGAGGTCGCGCAGCAGGCTCGCCGGATAGAAGATGCTGACCGTCGTGCGCTCGGGCCAGTCGGATTCGACGAGGCCCACCAGCCGCACGGCATCGACGTCGGCGAACGCGGCGGCGGGCGCGTCGAGCAGCAGCACGCCGGCCTCTCCGGTCCGCGGCGCGAACGTCTGCCCCTCGATCCAGCGGCGCACGGTGGCCACGAGCTCGACGAGCGGCACCGGGCGATCGTCGAACTGCGCGTGCGCGTCGGCCAGTGACGAAATGGCCCCGAGGATGGCGGCGCGGGCGCGCATCTGTCGCTCGCCGCCGGCATCGGCGGTTCCGGTCACACGGCCGAAGGTGGCGACGAAGCGGAGGGTCTCTCGAAGCTGCGCGGACGCGGTGCCGGATGTGAGGAAGAGCTGCAGCGTCGGCCCGAGCGCGGCGGCCGCCCTGAGCGCCGGCAACGCGCGCCGCCAGCGGGCACTGTCGCGCGAGGCCGCGGCCCCCTTCTCTTCCGCAAGTTGCGCCAGGCTCCGCACCCTGTCCCAGCCGCCCAGGTACTTGGACTCGCGCAACACGCGATCGAGCGCCGATACGTGCCTGCGGCAAATCTCCACGTCGGGCTGCGCGGGATCCACGAAGCGCCAGTGCGGCGAAGCCATCAGCTCGACGAGCGTCGTCCGCGTTCCGTCCTCGAGGGCGGCCGCGAACAGCAGATCGAGCGCCGCCGCGAACGGTTCGGCCGCGAGCGGCAGCGCGTCCATTGCCTGATACGGCACGCGCGCGGAGGGGAATACCTGCCGCGCAAGATAGAGATAGGGCAGCGGCCGCTGGAACACGATCGCCATGCGGTCCAGTGGAGAATCGAGCACGGCCTGTCGCGACGCATGCTTGATCCATCGCACGGCTGCGGCCAGCTCCTCTTCCCGGTCGCGGGATGCGAAGTGCGCCGACCGTTCGCCGTCGGACCCGGCGGCCGGAACCAGGAGCACGGGCGCCGCACTTTCGCCGGCGGCGCGCTGCTCCTCGATTTCCGGAAGCGCGTCGTGCAGCCGCTGGTGCCACCCGCTTTCCAGCAGCCGTTCGGTCGCGACCACGTCCAGGCGTTCCAATCCTCCGATCCGCGTGAGCAGATCGAAGTCGACCGGCCACAACCCTCGCGGATCCGCGGCCTGATCGGCGACGGCGACGACGATGTGCCGGTATGGTGGCGACGGGTCGTTGGCAAGAAGCAAGGCGCGCAGCGCGTGCTCGTCGAGCCTGCCGCTGTCGGCGACGCGCCGCTCGAATGCCGCGAACGCCGCGGCGAGAAAGGTGGTCTGCTCGAGCAGCCTCGCGGCGCCGCGATCGGTGTCGCTGACCGCCTCGAGCGGGGCGCGGACGTGGCGATCGAGGCTGTCGATCGTGCGTCCACGACGCCTGAGCTCGTCGTAGAACGAGAGGATCGCCGCGATCAACCCCGGGCGGAGCCGGAACGGCGGCACGGCGCCTTCGCGCTGCGCGTCTTCGCCGGCGAGCCGCAGCAGCACCTCACGTTCGAACTCGGTCAGAAGCGGCGGGGCATCGCGCAGTCGCTGATGGAGCCGTCCATACAGCTCCGGACGCGTGAGCAGATCCGGCATGATGCACGCGTTCGGGGAACCGTGGGCGAGTCCCAGGTTCTCGATCGTGCGCCGCAGTTGCTCGGCAGCGCTCCTGGTCGGCACGATCACCGCGGTGCGTCGCGCCTCCGCTCCGCGCGGCACCTGCGACACGATGCAGCGCTGCATGGCACGAAGATCCGGGGCTCGCAGGAGCCTCGTGTGGCGGGGCGTGATCACGGGGCTCATTGATTTTACCGTGCCACGGGCCGTCTGGCCTTCAGCTTTCAGCTTTCAGCTCTCAGCTCTTGTGAATAGAGCGTCCCCTGAGCGGGTGGCTTCCGCC
>JBOGIX010000552.1:0-4830 GCA_050744685.1 Vicinamibacterales bacterium
AGCGAAGCCGCGATCTTCTACGCGCTGGCCGTGAACCAGGCGGCGCTGCCTACCGACAAGACCTACGCGCGGCAACTGAAAGCGGCGGCGATTCTCGAGAAGCTGTTCGCCTCTGCGCCCGATCATCCCGGGCTCGCCCATTACATCATCCACGCCTACGATCACCCGCCGCTGGCGGCGCGCGCGCTCGACGCGGCACGCCGATACGCGAAAATTGCGCCGTCGGCGCCGCATGCGCTGCACATGCCCTCTCACACGTTTACACGCGTCGGCTACTGGCAGGAGTCGATCGACACCAACATCGCGTCGGCCCAATCGGCACTGCGCGACGGCGTCTTCGGTGAGGCGCTCCACGCGATGGATTACCAGATGTATGCCTACCTCCAGAGCGGACAGGATGCCGCCGCCCGCACCGTCGCGGACGAGGCTCCCGCCGTCGTGAAGAGGCTCGACGTGAATGCGCTCGGCGGCGCGGCACCGGGCGTGGCCGGTCTGTACGCAGCCGCCGCGATCCCCGCCCGCTATGTGATGGAGCGCGGGGCGTGGCAGGAGGCGGCCAGCTTGCGTCCCACGCCCACGGCATTTCCCTACGTCGACGCGTTGACGCACTTCACGCGCGCGATCGGTTCCGCGCGGAGCGGCCAGCCGGCGCTCGCGAAAGAGGAGATCGCGCGTCTCGGTGCGCTCGCCGGGAAGCTGGAGGCCATGAAGGACGTCTACTGGGCCGGCCAGGTGAGGATCCAGCAGCAGGTGGCGTCCGCGTGGCACGCGTTCGCCGAAGGCCGCGAGGCAGAGGCGCTCGACATGCTGCGCAAGGCCGCCGAGGCCGAAGACGCCACCGACAAGAGCGCGGTCTCTCCAGGCCCTCTGGCGCCGGCGCGCGAGCTGCTCGGAGAGATGCTCCTCGCCGCCAGGCGTCCGGCCGACGCGCTGAAGGAGTTCGAGGCGTCGATGCGCAAGGAGCCACGCCGCTTCCGCGCCACGTACTATGCGGCCAAGGCGGCGTCGCTCGCCGGCGAGCGCGAGCTCGCGCGAAAGCGCTTCTCGGAGCTGCTGAACATCTGCGCCTCGGCAGACACACCGGGCCGCCCCGAGCTGCAGGAGGCGCGCAAGTTCGTCACACCATGATCGGCTCTCGGTCGGTTCACCCTCCGGTCAGGATAGAGCCGGCAACGATGCCGTGCTGCCGAGGCCGAGCCGCGCGTGCCATGGCCACGGCTCCGGATGCGCCGACGCGATCAGGCTGGCGCCCATCAGGGCCATGTTCTTGGTGAAGTTCACCATCTCCTGCATGCGCTGGGCTGGATCGCTTTCCTTCCAGAACGCGTGCATCTGCGGTGACACGCCGAGCAGGAACCCCGATATCAGGCCGGCCCCGATCTTCGGCCGCGTGCCGAGCAGGATGCTCAGGCCGCCTGCGACGATGAGCAGACCGGACGCGGCCACCGCGATCCCCGGCGCCGGGACCCCCTTGCTGCGGGCGTATTCAACGAGCGCCTCGCGATTCACATAGTGGTTGATGCCGTTGTACAGGAAGTAGCCGCCGAACATCGCACGCCCCGCCAGGAACGCGGCGTTCCCCAAAGCGACGCCGCGCTGCTGCGCAACATGCCGCTCCTCGGGATGCGCCAGCGCCGCCGGGCTGCGAACCGGCATGGGCCTGTCCGGCACCGGACCCGTGGCCGGATAAATTCCGGAACCACGAACGTCTTCGACCTGTCGTGTCTTATAGTCCGCCATGATCGTCCTGCCTTGTGGTTCGCTTTCGGTCTTTCAGCTCATCACGTTTCATGTTTCCTCCGGCTGATCGATTCGTGCGCGCCTCCTCTTTCACCTGCGAATCGCGCGCCGGATTCCGGAGCCATCTGCGGGCAGCTCAGCGCCGCTCGGCTGAGGACTCGGCGTTCATGGGAAGCGTCGCGTAGAACTCGGCCACATGCTGAATTTCCGCGTGCCGGAGTCGTTTTACGAACACATGCATGAGGTCGACATTTGGCGTTCCGCCCCGGCGGCCTTGCTGCATGAGCAGCAGCTGTGAGACCAGATAGCTGGCATGCTGTGACGTCAACCTGGGGTACGAGCGATTCTTCGGCCGTGTCGCCGGCCCGTGGCACTCGACGCAGGCGGGGATGTCGCGCTCGGGAAACCCATGCATCGCAATCGTCCTGCCCTTCCCTGCCGCCACCTCGCGAACGGGCTGCTCGGGTACCCGTGCCGGAAGCGCTTCGTAATACGCCGACACCTCACGCATCGCCGCATCGTCGAGCTTCGCCGCCACCTCGCTCATGATGGCGCTGAATCGAGTGCCGTTTCGGAAGGCGTGCAGCGAGCCGTTCAGGTAATCGGAGCGCTGGCCGGCGAGTGTTGGAAAGGCGCCGCTTCTGCCCGTGCCGGTAACGCCGTGACAGCGTGAACACATCTCGCGGACGGCACGAGGGGGCGCTCTGTCGCCTGCCCGGGTCAACTCCTGTGACGCTTGCCCGTTGCGGGTCGCGCCGAAGACAAGCGTCTGGTATTCCGTGGCATCGAGCTGCGGCATGCGACGGAGAAAGGCGACCATCGCCCAGATCTCGTCGTCGCGCTGCTGGACGGGCCAGGCCGGCATGCCGGTGAACTTGATCCCGTGCTTCACGATGGTGAACAGCTCCTCGGGCGTCCATCGCGCAAGACGGTCGGCGAATTCGGGTGGCGGCGGCGGCGTCATGGCGCGCACGACCGGCGGAATGCCCCGACCCGGCCCGCCGTGGCACGACACACACGCGGTCTCGTAATGACCTGCCCCGCGCACGACCATGGCCTCGTCCTCGAGCGGCGGCGCCTTGGTGCCCCACGAATGCGTCGCAACAGATCGGGTCTTTGCAAAATCCAGGAACGCGGCAGTGATCGGCCAGTGCCCGGAGCTCGCCTTGATGGACGCGACACCCGAAATCACCATCAGCGCACCGAGCACAACGGCCGCGCTCGCCATTGCTCCGACAACCAGCCATGGATGCTTTACGGCCGTTCGGACCATTGGCGCGCGCATCGTCTCGTCGCGGCTCTGCGAACCCCACAGCAGCCAGGTGACGAACACCAGGCCGAGCGCCGCGATGGCGCGCACCAGCGCGGTCATAAGGCGGGCTCCTGTTCGCGTGCAGAGCTGCGGATGCCCGATCGAAGCGCACGCGCCGTCAGCGCGAGCCCTCCGGCGAGGTACGCCGCACCTCCGACGAGCAGCATGATCACGCCGCCAAGCTGCTGGTCGGCGAGCGCACCAGCGGCAGAAGACGGCGTGCCCTCGTGGAAGAGCGGCCGGCCCGCGAGAGCGAACAGCGCCCCGAGCAACGTCATGTGCATGGACGTGAACAGGAGCGCGACGATCCCGCCGCCTGCGCGCATCCGGCGTTGCTCGCCGCGGCCGCCGATGGCCGCCAGCCAGAGGAGCGTTCCTGCGAGCACGAAGCTGGCTTGCTCCAGCGCGAACGCGCCAAGGCCCGCACGCGCCGCGTGATGAAGCGCCGGAACGTGCCACGCCCAGACGACGACCAGCTCGATCATCGAAGCCGGAATGGGCGCCATGACGTCTGGAATGGGGATCACGGGATCGGCGCGGCCGCCCGCAACAGCCAGCGCCAGCAACGGTGCGGCCACGGCGACGACGGCGATGTGCATGGCCATGTGCGCCGCGAACGAGTGGCGGGCGAGGCCGGGAAACGGACCCAGCCAGCACACGGCGAGAACGGCGAGCGCAAGCGCGAACCAGACGTATCGCATCATCGGCACGTCTCGAAGTAGGTGGCGGCGAGCGCGGCATAGATGACGCCGACAGCACTCAGGCCCGACAACAGCAAGGTGGCAAAGCCAAGAAAGCGATGCCGGTCTTCTGCGGTGTCGAGGTCGTGCGTGGTTGCTTCGGTGCCGTAGCTGTGACGCCGGAGGCCTTCCCACCCGGTGGTGGCGATACCCGCGAGTGCCACGGCGCTATACCACATGATTGCGGTGTGCACGCCGCCGAGCGGGCCATCGGCCGGGGCGAACCTGGCGCACCAGATCGCCGCCGTGATGTAACACAGCAGGAGATGCGCTGCCCAGATTGTGGGCGCGATGGTGAGCATCCAGAGGCTGCCGCGGTCGAGCGGCCGCGGTTCGATCGTGAGCTTCATAACATTTGCGGGAATCCCGCCACGACAGCGACGGTCACCGTCACGGTGAACGTCGCAAAATGCCAGTACAACGCGACGTTTACGATGTCCTGATCGTGTTCGGCCGTCATGCGTCCGGCGAGGCGCCGCGCCGCGCAATAGGCGTGCATGATGATCCCGAGCGCCAGGTGTGCCGCGCTCCAGATGATCAGCGTCCAGACGATTGCCGCGTAGACGTGGCTTTCCGGATCGAGCGCGGTGCGCCACGGCCCGGCAATGAGCGCCGCGCCGCCTGCCGCTGCCAGGAGCGCGGCCGCGGCGATTGCCGTGTAGAAGCGGCCCGGCGCGTCCTGGCGGTTCCAGTGCCGCGCCGCCAGCGTGAGCAGCCATGCGCCGAACGTCAGTGCGAGCCCGACGCCGGGCCACCACACACCAGGACCGATCGGGGGCGCGGGCGGGAAGTCGGGGCGCGCTGTCCAGTAGAAGAAGTAGCCGAACACCAGGCTGACGAATGCCGTCACCACGCCCATCATGGTGATGAACATGCCCCACCAGCCGACCGATGCGGGCCCGGACACGTAGATCGGCAGTGTCAGCCCGAGGCCGACGGCCTTTTCAGGCTTCTCGGGGATCTCCGACGTCCCCTCCCACTACCACGTGACGATGCTGGCGATCGCGAACACGCCGCTGATGAGCGCCGGCCACCTCC
>JBOGIX010000553.1:0-2915 GCA_050744685.1 Vicinamibacterales bacterium
TTTGAGAGTTGGTGACGTGCAGGGTCGTCCCTTGAATCCCAATCTCGGCGACACCGCGGGCGCGCTGGCGAGCTACACGAAATCGATCGCGTTGTTCGAATCGCTCGCCGGCGCGGGCGGCGACGCCTCGATGCAGCGAGAGCGGGCCAACGCCTACGTCCGCATGAGCGAGGTGCTGTCGTCCACCGGCGATACTGCGAAAGCACTGGAGTTCGCGAAGAAGGGACTGGCGCTGCAGCGGGAGTCGACGGGCTCGGCAGCGTCGATCGAAGCGCGCAACGCGCTCGCGGCGACGCACAGCCGCGTCGGCGACCTGCTCTCCGCGACCGGCGATACGCGCGGGGCGCTCGAGGAGCGCCGCCGCTCGCTTGCGCTGATGGAAGCGATTGCCGCCGTCTCGCCCGCCGATCCCGTCACGATCCGGCAGCTCGGCGTCGCGTACCACAAGCTCGGGAACTCGCTGGGGAATCCCAATTATCCCAACGTGGGCGAGTTCGAGGGCGCGCTCGAGGAGCTGGAGAAGTCGGGCGCCGTGTTCCGGAAGGGCGTGGCGCTGCACCCGAACAACGCCGTGTTCCGGAGGAACCTCGGCATCATCGACAGCAATGTGGCCGACGTGCTGCTCGCGCTGAAGCGGCCGGCCGAGGCGCTACAGCGGCAACTCGAGGCGCGCGCCACGTTCGAGTCGCTCGCCGCGGCCGATCCGACCAACGTTGCGGCCAGAGACGACGTCGCCATCAGCCAGTCGAAGATAGCCGAGATGCTCGATGCGAACGGACGGTCGAAAGAGGCCGTCGGGGAGTTCCAGCGTGCGCTCGCGATCCACCAGCAGCTGGCCGCCGCGGATCCGCAGAACAGGAAATTCACTCTGGAAGTCGCGTCGGACCATAACCGGCTCGCCACGGCGCAGATGAAGGTGGGTCTGCGCGCGCCATCGCTGTCGAATCATACGAGCGCGGTCACGATGAGCCGCGAGCTCTCCGCCGCCAATCCCGGCAACGTCGAACTGCGTGTGGCGGTCGCGCTGGCGCTCACCGGGCGCGGCGACGCCTGGGCGCTATTTGCGAAACCGCCGTCGGCGACGCGGGCCGCCGACCTTGCGAACGCGGAGCGCGATTATCGCGAGGCGGTGATGATCCTGGAGAAGCTGCACGAGGAGGAGGTCATCGGCGGGACGGACGTCGAAACGCTCGACAACGCGCGGAAGGAGCTGTCGCGGATCCGAGGGGAGCTGGGTCGGGGGAAATGAATCAGGTCGCCGTGTCGACGAGCCCGAACCACTGCCGCGCGCTCGATTCTTCCGGCCAGACGGCGGCGCCGCACACCCACATGTCGGTGCTGAGCATGCTCTTCCACACCAGATCGGCCTGCAGCGACATCGCGTTGGGCAGCTGCAGCTGAAAGCGCTCGGGCAGCACGCCGCCTTCACCCGGACGGACTTCGAACCGCACGCCGCCGTAACTCACGTCGACGATCTTTGCGGGCAGCTCTCCCACGTGGGCCATCAGGCCGGTCACCGCCTTCCGCCACCATCGCCGCGGCACGGCGAAATCGGCGGGACTCTGTCCGAGCTTCTGGCGAATCAGGGTGAGGAGCGCGTCCGCCTCGAACGGCTTGACCAGGTAGTCGGCGCCACCGCGGCGGGCCTCCGCCTCCAGTACCGAATCGGCGTAGCCGGTGATGACGATCGCGGGAATGCGGTTCGGCCCGCTGATCACGAGCTGCAGCCCGTTGAACGATCCGAGGCGAACGTCGGCAATCAGCAGATCGGGCGGGTCCTCGCGCAGGATCTTCCGCGCCTCCGGGAAGGTGCCTGCGGTCATGACGCTGTAGCCGGCGTGCTCGAGCAACTCGGCCAGTCCCAGCCGCGTGACCCGATGATCGTCGACGATGAGAATGGTGGCCATGCGAATGGGGCCCCGCGACGGTCGCAGGTCGGTCGCCCTGTGAAGTGTATGCCAGAAAAGTCGGTTAGCCCATAGCCCGGCCGTTTCGTGCAATCGGTTGCACATGATGGCACAAATTGCCCGAATCGCGCGTCGCCAGTTGCCAGTTTCCAGTTGCCAGTATCGCCAACTGGAAACGCGGGAACCTGACTGGAAACTGGTGACTGGTGACTGGAAACTGGTTTGAAACTGGCGACTGGCCACTGAAAACTCAGATTAGCGTCCCAGCGAGCGCTCGAGCTCTTCGAGCCGCTGGTTGAACTCGGTCCAGCGGGTCTGCTCGCCGGCGACGTCGTTGGCGAGCGCGGCCTCGTCCATCGTAAGTTGCTGGAGATCGGCGGCGAAGCGCGCGGACCGGCGTTGCCGATCCTGCAGCACCTTTTCCAGCAGGGGGGCCTCGAGTCGCTCCTGTCCGGAACTGTTGTAGGCCGCTTTCACCCTCGCTTCGAGGCTCTCGATCTCATTCTGATGCCGGGCGGCGTCGCGTTGCATCTGATTGAGCCGCCCACGCACCTCCTCCAAGCGCCGGATGGAGGTGTTCAGGCGTTGTTCCTGGAGCTGGACGCGGCCGAGCGCGAGCTGCACTCGCGCGCCCGCCGAGGCCATGGCCTCCATCGCCGCCCGGAGGCCGCGCACCTCCGTCAGCAGGGCAGGCATGATGTCCTGCGACGGTGTCGGGCGCTGCCCCTGCGCGGAGGCGACGGCAAGGCCGCCGCCAAGGACAGTCGCGATGACGATGGCTGCGGTTCTCGGTGTCATGACGCTCCCTCCAGAGACGCGTGTTCGATGGGCACCTTATAATAAAGGTTTGCTTTATGGGATCCGACGCCATTACCTCAGGCCCAGCTCGCATGGCAGACGCGCCGCTCGACTTCATCCGCACCATCATCGGTGAGGACGTGAAAGCCGGGAAGCACGGCGGCCGCGTGGCGACGCGGTTTCCTCCCGAGCCCAACGGCTACCTGCACA
>JBOGIX010000554.1:0-3140 GCA_050744685.1 Vicinamibacterales bacterium
CTCCATCAGCGCATCGTCCACGACGACGGCGAAGTTGTATTGCGGACGGCCGTCCGATCGGACCAGCACGAAATCGCCGATGACGCCGGTGTTGAACGTGACGTCGCCACGCACGAGGTCAGTGAAGCTCACCTCGGTGCCCTCGGGCACTTTGAAACGAATGACCGGACGCTCGCCCGCGTCCATGCGCGCGCGGGCAGCGTCGATCGGAACGTCCCGGCACGTGCCCCGATACCTGGGCGGGCGGCCGGCGGCGAGATCCTCCTTGCGCTCCGATTCGAGCCTGGCGGGCGAGCAGAAGCAGTAGTAGGCATCGCCGCCGCCCATCAGCTCGTTCGCGTACGATGCGTACAAGTGCAGGCGCTCCGACTGCCGGTAGGGCCCGTGCGGTCCGCCGATGTCGGCCCCTTCCTGCCAGTCGAGGCCGAGCCACCGCAGATCCTCGAGGATGCTCGCCTCCGATTCGCGCGTCGATCGTTCCGTGTCGGTGTCTTCGATGCGCAGGAGGAAGGTGCCGTCGTGACCATGCGCGAGCAGCCAGTTGAAGAGCGCCGTTCGCGCGTTGCCCACGTGCAGCTGTCCCGTTGGCGACGGAGCAAAACGCAGTCGCATCACTCGACCTGCGCGCGTCCGGCGCCATACGGCGTCGGACCCTCCAACGTCCCGCACGCCCCTGCACTCGTCGTGATCCTCATCCCCTGGCCAGCAGCGCCACGGCGTGGGCGGCGATCGCTTCGCCGCGCCCGACCGCGTCGACTCCCTCGTTGGTCTTTCCCTTCACGCTCACCCGATCCGGCGCGACCTGCAGGACGCCCGCGAGCTGCTCGCAGATGCGGCCGAGATAGGGCGCAATCTTCGGCCGCTCGAGCACGACGACGACGTCCAGATTCTCGACGCGGTAACCCGCGGCGCCCACCAGCTGCACCGCCTGGCGGAGCAACTCGACGCTCGACGCATCCTTCCACCGGGCATCCGTGTCCGGAAAGTGCCGGCCGATGTCGCCGAGCGAGGCGGCCCCCAATATGGCGTCGGTCGCGGCATGGCAGACGACGTCCGCGTCGGAATGCCCGAGCGCGCCGCGGTCGGCCGGCACCTCGACGCCGCCGAGCACGAGCCGGCGCCCCTCGACGAGCCGGTGCAGGTCGTAGCCCGCGCCCACTCGCCCCTCAGTCCGGTTCACAGCATGGGAGTGATACCGCCGCCTCGCCGCTTCCAGATCTTCAGCAGTGGTGATCTTCACGTTGTCCGCCGTGCCCTCGACGATGTGCACGGGATGCCCGGCGCGCTCGGCGAGCGCCGCTTCGTCGGTGGCTTCGACACCGGACTCGCCAAGCGCGACAGCATCGCGCAGCACTTCGCGCCGGAACGCCTGGGGTGTCTGCGCCAGAAAGATGGACTCGCGCGGCAGCGTTTCGATCACCGTCGGCGTTGCCGGATCGTCAGCGCGCACGCGCTTGACGGTATCGCGCACCGGCTGTGCCACGATCGCCGCGCCGTAGCGCGCCGCCGCCTCGATCGACGACGAGATCAGCTCCGGCGTGACGAACGGGCGCGCCGCATCGTGAATCAGCACGACGTCCGATCGGTCGTCGATCGCCTTGAACGCGCGGGCCACCGAGTCCTGCCGCCGGTCGCCGCCGGCGGTCACGCGAAGCGACGCGTGGTCCCGCATCCATGCAGGCGGGCTGGCTGCGAGCTCCGCAGGCAGCACCACGATCACCTCCTGCACCCGCGGATGCGACGCGAACGCATCGACGCTCCGCTGCAGCATCGTCCGTCCGCCGAGATCGAGCAGCTGCTTGGGCGTATCGGCGCCCAGCCGTCTCCCCGAACCAGCGGCGGCGATGATGGCGGTCACATGCATGGGACACGATGAGTCAGTGCGTCGCCCCCGCGACGCCGCGTCAAAGGGCCGCGCGACGTCCGCGGCGTCCGGCCCAAACCCCGATTATTGCATCTCCGGATGAGCAGCGCCACGCGCGGGCAGAGGGCCGTCGGGCGCGACGTCGCGCTCCACCATCTCGCGCACGCGCGCGGCCAGCGCGATCACGTCCTCTCGCGAGACGCCGATCGTGGGCACGGGATCGTGAACGACTACCCGCACGTCTCCCGGACGCACCATCAGTCGTCCCTTGGCCATGACGAACCGGCTCCCGGATACGCTCACCGGCACGATCGGCAGGCCGGCGTCGACGGCCACCAGGAAACTGCCCTTCTTGAACCGGCCCACGCGGCCGTCGGGGCTGCGCGTGCCTTCGGGGAACACGATCAGCGAGTGGGATTCGCTGACGAGCCGCTTCATCTTCTGGATGATGTCCGCGCCAGGGTTGCGCCGATCGACGAGCAGGTGTCCCGTGCGGCGCAGGTGCCATCCCAGGAACGGGAAGGCGCCCAGGGACTCCTTGGAGACGATGCGCAGCTGCAGCGGCAGCGACGCGAAGAGGATCGGGATGTCGTAGATGCTCTGATGGTTGGACGCGACGACGTAACTGGGGGATCCAACCAGCCGATCGACGCCGTCGACCTGCACGCGCACGCCGGTGGTCTTCAAGATCAGTCTCGACCACATCCGCGCGCACCGGTGACCAATGTCGCCGGTGCGATCGAAGAACGACGACACGATCGAGATGGTGCCCAGCACGACCGTATAGACGCTGATGGCCGGGATCAGGAAAAAGACCGTCCGCCACCACTGCAACGGCGGGATCACTTCACGTTCTGCGCGCGCGCGGCCTGGGCCTGGACGGCCGGGTGCGGCGCCGGCGTCGGGGTCGGCGTCGGCACGCCTGCGCCGACAGGCGCGCCTTCGATGTAGCGGCCAAAGATCATCTTGCCGGCGGTCGTCTGCAGCACGCTCGTCACCACCACGTCGATGTTCCGGCTGATCATCCGCCGCGCGTTATCCACGACGACCATCGTCCCGTCGTCCAGGTAGGCGACGCCCTGGTTGTATTCCTTGCCTTCCTTGAGGATGAAGACCTTCATCGTTTCGCCCGGCAGATAAACAGGCTTGAGAGCATTAGCAAGTTCGTTAATGTTGAGAACCTCAACACCGCGAAGCTGCGCAACTTTATTGAGGTTGAAGTCATTGGTTACGATCTTGGCTTCGAACTCCTTCGCGAGTTCGATCAGCTTCATAT
>JBOGIX010000555.1:0-6015 GCA_050744685.1 Vicinamibacterales bacterium
CCACCCAACCGCCGCGCTTCGTAGATCAACCACGAGCGCACCCACGGATCCGTCAGATCTCCATGGACCGTCGCCACACGGCGGCCGGTACGCCGCAACTGGTCCGCCGCTTCGTACAGCGCGTGATCGTCGCGACCGCCGATGACGAGGTCGTACCCGCGTTCGGCCAGCACGGCCGACAGCACGCCGCCAAGGCCCCGGCTCGCGCCGGTCACGATCGCCACTCGATTTCCTTCAGACATGCACCCTCCTCACACGCGCAGTGTCGCGCGACCAAGGGGCACGGCGCCTCGCTCGACGGGTCAGGGAGGGACCTGTCCAATCGGACAGGGTGTCAGTTACCAGTCGCCAGTTTCCAGTCGCCGCTTGCTCGCTGGTTGCCGGTTGCCGGCGTCGCATCGCTACTTTCGAGGTCGCCACATGCGATTCAGGCCCCGGCTGGAAACCACCGGGATGCCTCCGCAAACTGGGGACTGGACACTGGAAACTGACGTCGCGCAGTTGTGCTACCCTCCCGCCTATGTCTCAGATCAATCGGCGCGAGGCGCTCGTCGGGGCTGCAGGGATGCTGGCTGGTGCGGCTGCGGGATCATCGGTTTCGGCGTCGCAGACAGGCGGCGGGCCGGGACGATTGAAGCAGTCGGTCTGCCGGTGGTGCTACGCCAAGATCCCGCTGCCGGAACTGTGCAAGGCGGTCGCGGACATGGGGCTCACGGCGATGGATCTCCTCACCGAGAAGGAGTGGCCGATCGCGCGTGAGTATGGGTTGACGTGCTCGATGGGTTCGGGCGCCGGCGGTTCCATTGCCGACGGCCTCAACGTGAAGGCCAATCACGACAAGATCGTCGCCGGCCTCGAACGCGCGATTCCGATTGCCGCCGCGCAGAAAGTGCCGAACCTCATCACCTTCTTCGGCAACCGCCGCGGCATGCCGGACGAGGAGGCGATCGCGAACTCGATCGAGTGCCTGAACCGGATCAAGAAGCCCGCCGAGGATCACGGCGTGACGGTCTGCGTGGAGCTGCTCAACAGCAAGGTCAACCACAAGGACTATCAGGGCGACAAGTCCGCCTTCGGCGTCGCCGTCGTCAAGGCGGTCAACTCGCCTCGAGTGAAGCTCCTGTACGACATCTATCACATGCAGATCATGGAAGGGGACCTGATCCAGACGATCCGCGACAACCGCGAGTACTTCGCGCACTTCCATACCGGCGGCGTGCCCGGCCGGCACGAGCTCGACGACAGCCAGGAAATCCAGTGGCGCACGGTGGCCGCAGCGATTGCCGACATGGGGTTCCAGGGATACTTCGCGCACGAGTTCATCCCGACGCGCGATCCGCTGACCTCGCTGCGTGAGGCCGTGAAGCTCTGTACTGTGTAAACGGGTGCGCCGTACGGCCAATCGCAAAGACGCGCAGAAGCGGCGCACGACTGCACGCCCGACGAGGGCGGACGTCGCATCCGCGCAGGCCGGCGCGACGGGAGGATCGCGCGATCTCCGGGTGTTGAAGGCAATCGCCGAGGCGCTCAATGGCGCCGGCAACGTCAGCGAGGCGCTGCAGACCACGCTCGCGCAGGTCGCGTCGCTGCTCGGCCTGCAGGCTGGCTGGATCTGGCTGACGGATCCGCGATCCGGCCGGTTCTACGGCGCCGCCGCACGCCACCTCCCTCCCTTCCTGCAGGAACCCGTGCGCATGTCGGGGCGATCCTGCTGGTGCCTCAAGGCCTTCCGCGCCGGCGAGCTCACCGCCGGCAACATCGACGTGATGGAGTGCAGCCGCCTGCGCGCGGCCATCGGCACCGCCAATCGCGCCGGCACACGAAACCTGCGCTACCACGCGAGCGTGCCGCTGTACTTCGGCACTCGTCCCCTGGGGATCATGAACGTCGCGGCGCCGGCGTGGCGGCGCCTCACCCGTCGCGAGCTGGATCTGCTGTCCACGATCGCCTCGCAGGTCGGGGTGGCGATCGAGCGCGCGCGCCTCGCCGACGAGAACGTGCAGATGGCACGGGTCGAGGAACGTACGCGCATCGCGCGCGAGCTTCACGACACGCTCGCCCAGGGCCTGACGGCGATCGGCCTGCAGATCGAGACCGCGCTCGCCGGGCTGCCTGGAGACAGCGCGGCGGCGCCGCCGCTGCGGAAGGCCTTGTCCCTGTCGGGGTCGGCGATGGACGAGGCGCGCGGGTCGATCCGCCAGCTGCGATCGGACACGACGCTTCCGTTGCCTGCCGCGCTCGCGGAGCTCGCGCATGCGTTTGCGTCCGACACCGGGATTCGCGTGCACGTGCGCGCCACAGAATCGATCGCCCTGCCGGAAGGGACCGAGCGGGAGGTGCTGCGCATCGCGACGGAGGCGCTCACGAATACGCGCAAACACGCGCACGCGACCGAGATCGCCATTGCGCTCGAGGCGACGCGGAGGCGGCTGCGCCTGGAGATCGCGGACAACGGCCGCGGGTTCCCCAGCGGACGGCGGACGCGCGGCTACGGGATCACAGGCATGCGCGAGCGCGCGCAGGCGATCGGCGGACGCCTGCAGATCCGCTCCGGCGCCGCAGGAACGCGGATCACGCTGCGCCTGCCCCTCGACGCCCCTGACGCCTGATCAGCCGCCGCAAAATGGCCCCCTGACAAGCCGCAAGATGGCCCCCTGGCACCAAGAGGCCGTCCGCGAGGACCACAGATGACCAGCCGCCGCAAGATGGCCCCCGGGCAACCAAAGGCCGTCCGCGAGGACAACAGATGATTCGTGTGCTCATCATCGACGATCACCCGATCGTCCACGACGGCGTGTCGAGCGCCCTCGGCCGGACCGACGACATCCGGCTCGTCGCTGCCGCGGACACGCTCGACGCCGGTCTCAGGGAGCTCGCCCGCAGCAGCCCGGACGTCGTCCTGCTCGACCTGCGGCTGCACGGCACCGATGGGCTGTCGGCCGTCGCGACCCTGCTCGCCGCCCGTCCGGCGCTGCGCGTCATCGTCTTCTCGGCCTACGACCTCGACGATTACGTGTTCGGCGCGATCCGCGCCGGCGCGAAAGGATACGTGCTCAAAGGCACACCGAGCGGGGAGCTCGCCGCGGCCATTCGCAAGGTGCACGCGGGCGAGTCGTACGTGTCTCCGGCGCTGAGCGCAAAGCTGGTGGAGCAGATGCAGCCGGGCACGCGCGGCTCGCGCACGCTGACGGCGCGTGAGCTGATGGTGCTTCGCCTGATGGCCTCGGGCCTCTCGAACCGCGACATCGCCGGCGCGCTGTCGATTACCGAGCGCACAGTGAAGTTCCACGTCACCGCCATCCTCAACCGGCTCGGCGCCGACAACCGCACGCAGGCGGTCGCACTCGCCACGCGGCGCGGCATCCTGCCCTCTGACTGACGCGCCCCGATCCACGACCCGCCCCCGCCCTGAGCAACGACGAAGGGGCGAGCCCCGAGCCGCGAGCATACAATGTCCGACGTGACGACACCGCTGCCGCGCCGCTTCGGGCTCCTGCAGGCCACTGCGCTCAACATGATCAACATGATCGGCATCGGGCCGTTCATCACGATCCCGCTGCTGATGACCGCGCTCGGCGGGCCGCAGGCGATGCTCGGCTGGATCGTCGCGCTGGTGATCGTGATTTGCGACGGCATGGTGTGGAGCGAGCTCGGCGCGGCCATGCCGCGGTCGGGCGGATCCTTCGGCTACCTGCGCGAGGCGTTCGGGCGCGAGCGGTTCGGGCGATTGATGGCCTTCCTGTTCGTCTGGCAGTTCATCCTCAGCGGGCCGCTGGAGATCGCCTCGGGCTACATCGGGTTCTCGCAGTACTTCGGCTACATCTGGCCAGGCCTCTCGCGCACCTCGCTCTTCGTGCTGATCACCGCCGTGGGGCTCTTGAACATCACCCTGCTCTACCGCCAGATCCACTCGATCGCCACGATCACCGTCAGCCTGTGGGTGGGAACCATGATCACGACGATCGCCGTGATCGCCACCGGCGTCGTCAAATTCGATCCGCAGGTCGCCTTCGACTTTCCCCCGGGCGCGTTCAATTTCTCGCTGGGCTTCCTGATGGGGCTCGGCGCCGCGGCGCGCGTGGGGATCTACGACTATCTCGGGTACTACGACGTCTGCTACATCGGCGACGAGGTCCAGAACCCCGGCCGGGTGATCCCGCGGTCGATCCTGATCAGCACGGTGGCCGTCGCGGCGATCTACTTTGGCATCAACCTGTCGATCATCGGCGTGGTCTCGTGGCGGGAGTTCGTGCCTGCCGACCTCCATCCGCAATCCAGCTTCATCGTCTCGATCTTCATGGAGCGCATCTACGGCGCGAAGGTAGCGACGATCTTCACGCTGATGATCCTGTGGACGGCGTTTGGCTCGGTGTTCGCGCTGCTGCTCGGGTATTCACGCATTCCGTACGCGGCGGCGCGGGAGGGTTACTTCTTCGAGCCGTTCGGCCGCCTGCACCCCACCAAGGGATTTCCCTACGTGTCGCTCCTGGTGCTCGGGCTCATCTCCATCGTCGCCAGCCTCTTCTCGCTCGCGGTGGTCATCGACGCGCTCATCGCCACGCGGATCCTGGTCCAGTTCATCGGGCAGGTCGGAGGCGTCGTGCTGCTGCGGCGGACGAACCCGGACATGCCGCGGCCGTACAGGATGTGGCTGTATCCGCTTCCGGCCGCGATCGCGCTCTTCGGCTGGGTGTTCATATTCGTGACCACGGACGTGCGCGTGATCGCGTTCGGCCTGGGAATTCTGGCCCTGGGCGTGGCGTGTTTCCTCGTGTGGTCGAGCCGATTGCGGAAGTGGCCGTTCGCGCCGGTGCCCGAGGCCAGCCGGATGTAGGTGCTTGGGCCGCGCGAACCGAACGGCCAACTCGCCACCCGCGAGTAGAACAAGGCTGCCGCAAGATGGCCCCTGGCGACAAACAGACCGCCCGCGAGGAGAGCGACGCTGCCGCAAGATTGCCGCCTGGCGACAAACAGGCCGCCCGCGAGCAGAGCAAGGCTGCCGCAAGATTGCCCCCTGGCGGCAACAGGCCGCCCGCGAGGACAAACTATGCCCGTTCCGGAACGAACGCGAATGCGCCCAGCACGGCCTGCCGCTCCTCCGGCGTCGCGTTCGCCGCATCGAGCAGCGCGGCCGCCTGGTCGCGCGTCGATCGATGCGAGCCGACCTCGAAGGGCGCCGCCGCCACGGCCTGCGCGTAAAGCGCTCCGGCCGCGACGTAGTTCCCCTGCAGCAGCTGTACTTCGGCTACCGTCGCCGACTGCCAGTAATCGTCCGGCACCGGGGCCGTCCCGACAATCGCCTCGACGCGTTTCGCGAGCTGCGCCGCCGTTTCCCGCTCGCCGAGCAGCACGCTCTTGCTCGCCGCGTTGATGCCGGCGTAGTAGTCCTTCGGCGCGGCCTCGAACGCCTGGCGGTACAGATCGCGGGACTTCAGCAGCAGCAGCTTGTTGCCCGTGGCCTTGTAGCGGTCGAACCAGGTGCGCGCGTAGATGCCAAGGGTCTCCGGATCGATCTGTCCCGCGGCATGCAGCTCACCCAGGATCTGCTGCGCGCGAAGCGTGTCCTTCTTTCTCGCGTACACGAGGCCGGTGAGCTGTTTCGGCCGGATCGCTTTCGGGAACTCCTGCATGAGCGGCTCGACGATGGCGAGCGCCGCGTTGAGATCGTCGAGTGCGATGAGGGCCTCGGCCGCCTCGCACTTGAGCTCCGGCGTGGTGCCCCAGGCAAGGTCACTCCGGGCGGCCAGCTGTTTCAGGCCATCGACATTGCCAGCCATCCGCGCGGCGGCAATGCTGGCAGTCCCCGCGGCAACCGCCTCGTCGTACTCCGCCGCAAGCCTCACCGCTTCCGGCGACAGCGGCTGGTTCGCGAGTCCGTACAGCATGCGAAGCAGCCCCGCGCCGACGGGGCAATCGAGCTGCTCGGAGAAGTCGACGTAGATCTTTCCTACCGCGATGGTCGGCAACGGCGTGGTGTCCACCTTGGCGATCAGGTACCTGAAGCCAGGCTTGCCG
>JBOGIX010000556.1:0-4762 GCA_050744685.1 Vicinamibacterales bacterium
GTAATGGCCAGGTCCGCGGCCGGTTCGTCCACGGCGATCCCTCCCGCCACGTTGACGAACACATCATCAGCCGCCAGATTCACTCCGGCCCGCTTCTCGAGCACGGCGAGGAGCAGCGACAGGCGATTCTGATCGATGCCGCTCGCCATGCGGCGGGCATTGCCGTACGAGCTGCCGCTGACGAGCGCCTGCACCTCGACCAGCAGCGGCCGCGATCCCTCGACGCAGCACAAGACCGCGGATCCGGGAGCGCCGACGCGACGCTCGGCGAGGAAGAGCTCGGAGGGGTTGGCCACACCGCGGAGACCGCGGCCGGTCATCTCGAAGACGCCAAGCTCGCTGACCGCGCCGAAGCGGTTCTTGACCGCGCGGATCACGCGATGCGCGTGATGCTTCTCCCCTTCGAAATAGAGCACGGTGTCGACGATGTGCTCGAGGGCCTTCGGGCCGGCGATGGCGCCGTCTTTCGTGACGTGGCCGACGAGGAACGTCGGGATGTTCTGCCCCTTGGCCGCAAACAGCAGCTGCGTCGCCGCCTCGCGCACCTGGCCGATGCTGCCGGGGGCAGACTGGAACTTCAGCGAGAAGACCGTCTGCACCGAGTCGACGATGACGAAGGCGGGGCGGAGCCGGGCGACCTCTTCGAGAATTCGCTCCAGGCAGGTCTCGGCCAGGATGTAGAGCGGCGCCGGTTCCACGCCCAGCCGCTCGCCGCGAGACTTGATCTGATGCTCCGACTCTTCGCCCGAGCTGTAGAGCACGGGGCCGAGGTTCTTCGCAAAGTGCGCGGCAGCCTGCAGGAGGAGCGTGGACTTTCCGATTCCCGGTTCGCCGCCAATCAGCACGAGCGACCCCGGGACGACGCCGCCGCCGAGGACGCGATCGAATTCGCCCACGCCCGTGGAGAGCCGTTCGGCGACGACCGTGTCGATGTCGGCGTACAGCTGCGGCCCGGCCGCCGCCGCGAGACTGTAGCGCGGCACGGCTGCTGCGCCGGCGGTTGCACGCTCCGGCAACGGACGTTCCTCGACGAGCGAATTCCAGGCGCCACACTCGGGACAGCGTCCCAGCCACTTGGGCGACTGGGCGCCGCATTCCTGGCAGGCGAATACGGTCTTCTGTTTCACGTCAGCTTTCCAGCTTCCAGCTTCCGGCTTCCAGCTTCCGGCTTCCGGCTTCCGGCTTCCGCTTCCGAACCCCGAACGGTCGTGTCTTGGCATTCATGCGCATTCCTGGCATTCATGCGCATTTCATGGCATTCCTAGTAGACCCTCTGAATCCGCGACCCCACGCGGCACAGCAGCTCGTACGGGATCGTGCCGATGGCCGCGGCCATCTCGCGCATGCCGATCGACTCGCCGTCCTGCTCGCCGACGATCACCACCTCGTCGCCTGGTGCCACATCCGTGCCGGTCACGTCGATCATGGTCATGTCCATGCACACCGAGCCGACGATCGGCACGCGGCGGCCGCGTACGAGCATGTAGCCGCGGCCGGCCAGACGCAGGTCGAGACCATCGGCATACCCGGCCGGGACGACCGCGATTCGCGCGGCACGATCGAGCACGCCGCCGAGGCCATAGCCCGTGCCTTCCCCGGGACGGATTCCCTTCACCGCCACGATACGGCTGCGGAGTGACAGGGCAGGTCGCAACGGAAGGGTGGCCATCAGCGGCGGCGGGACGATGCCGTAAAGCATCAGCCCCGGGCGGACGAAGTCGTACCAGATGCGCTCGTCGCGGAGCAGCGCCGCGCTGTTGGCGGCGTGCCGGACACTTGCCGGGATGCCGAGTGACGGCAGCTGACCGAGCACCGTATCGAACCGTTCGCGCTGCAGCGCGAACGCCGGGTGATCCGGGTTGTCCGCCGTCGCGAAGTGCGTATAGACCGCCGCGATCTCCAGGTTGGGCGCCGCCGCCACCTCCGGCAGCGTGCGCGGCAGGTTGTCGTGCCGGAAACCGAGACGGTTCATTCCGGTATCGATTTTCAAGTGG
Organism: Vicinamibacterales bacterium; assembly: GCA_050744685.1. Taxonomy (GTDB): domain Bacteria; phylum Acidobacteriota; class Vicinamibacteria; order Vicinamibacterales; family 2-12-FULL-66-21; genus JACCXG01. Next base: position 1,995 of record JBOGIX010000556.1, read on the forward strand.
CAGCGCAGACGAACGCCGTGGCGCTCGGCCGCGGTCTGCAGCGCTCGGGCCGCGCCTGGCGTCGAGATGGTCGGCGTCAGCGCGTGCCTGAAGATGCCGTCGAGATTACTGATGCTCAGCGCGCCGAACACGAGGATCGGCAGCCGGACGCCGGCATCGCGCAGCACGATGGCCTCCTCGATGTCGGCACAGGCGAGCATCGCCGCACCCGCCTGCTCGAGGGCCACCGCCACCTGCGGCGCTCCGTGGCCGTAGGCATTCGCCTTGACGACGGCGATGATCGCGGGCGAAGCCGAAGGCGCGCTGCCCGGCGCACGGGTGCGTGAGGCGCCGACGAACGCCGCGATGGCGCGGTAGTTGGACCGAATCGCCTCGAGGTCGACGTGCGCCACGGTCTGGCGAATCATGATGAGCGGGACGCGCGAGACTTCCCCGTGCGGCTCACTGCGCTCCGTGCGCGAGGTTCTCGAAACGCGTGTGTTCCTTCACGAAGGCGAGCTTCACGTCACCGGTCGGACCGTTGCGCTGCTTGCCGACGATGATCTCGGCCGTGCCCTGCGTTTCCTCGTTGATCTGTCCCTGCTCATCGCGGTACTGCTCTTCGCGGAATATGAACATCACGACGTCCGCATCCTGCTCGAGGGCGCCGGACTCGCGCAGTTCCGAGAGCTGCGGGCGATGATTGGATCGCGTTTCGGGCGCCCGCGACAGCTGCGAGAGCGCGACGATCGGCACATGCAGCTCCTTGGCCAGCCCCTTGAGCGAGCGTGAAATCGTGGCGAGCTCCTGCTGGCGGCTTTCGAAGCGGCCGCGGCCGGTCATCAGCTGGATGTAGTCGATGATGAGCAGGTGCAGGCCGTGCTCGGCCTTGAGACGGCGCGCCTTGGCCCGCATCTCGAGGACACCGATCGACGCGGTATCGTCGATGAACACGCGCGCCTCGGCGAGGGTGCCGAGGGCCTGCGAGAGCCTGCCGTAGTCTTTCTCGCTCAGGTAGCCGCTGCGGAACCGGTGCGCATCGATGCGGGCCTCGGAGGTCAGCATGCGCATGAACAGCTGCTCCTTCGACATTTCCAGGCTGAAGAAGCCGACGGTCATGTCGGTGGCGGTGCCGACGTGCTGCGCGATGTTGAGGACGAAGCTCGTCTTGCCCATCGACGGGCGCGCGGCCACGAGGATCAGGTCCGACGGCTGCAGCCCCGAAGTCATCTCGTCGAGGTCGATGAACCCGGTGGGCACGCCGGTAACGAGCCCCTTGTGCTGCTGCAGCTTCTCGATCGTCGTGAAGCTGTCCTGGACGAGATCGCGCAGCGGCACGAAGCCGACGCGAATGCGGTCCTCGGCGATGGCGAAAATCGCGCGTTCCGCTTCGTCGAGCAGCAGCTCGGGCTCCTGCTCTGCCTCGTACGCTTCGATGAGGATCTTGTTGGCCGAGTGGATCAGATTACGAAGGGTCGATTTCTCCTTGACGATCTTCGCGTAGTACTCGACGTTGGCCGAGTGCGGGACGCCGTCGGCAAGGGCGGCAATGTAGGCGGGGCCACCCACTTCGTCCAGCTCGCCGGCGCGCGCCAGTTCCTCTTTCAGCGTGATGAAGTCGATCGGATCGCCGCGCTCGCTGAGCACGACCATCTTGTCGAAGATGCGCCGGTGCGCGTCGCGAAAGAAGTCGTGCGAGTCGATGAGCTCCGCCGCGTGATTGAACGCCTCGTTGTGGATCAGGATCGCGCCGAGCACCGACTTCTCGGCATCCAGACTGTGCGGGAGCGTGCGTTCGGGAGCGGCGACGTCAGGCATGCGTGGGGATTCGCAGAAAAGAAAATCGGGTGACGGGGATGATACCACCGCCACCCGATTTGGATCCGACCGAAAGAAGATCGGTCAGATGCAATAAGCCGACTGCGCGATCGATCGAACGACCGGGCTCTCAGTGCGTTTCAGGTACGACCTTCACCTTCAACTGCGCCGTGACCTCGCGATGGATCTTGAGGGGCACGGCGACCTCGCCAATCGCCTTGATCGGATCGGCGAGCACGATCTTGCGGCGGTCCACCTGGAAGCCCTTGGCTTCGAGCGCATGGGCGATATCAGCGGACGTGACCGACCCGTAGAGCGTGTCGTTCTCGCCGACGCGCCGCGCGATCTCGATCTCCGCCTGCTCGAGCCGCTGCGCGAGCGCCTCGGCCTGCTGCTGCTCTTCGGCTTCACGCGCCTCGAACACCTTGCGCTCGCGCTCGATCTGCCGCTTGTTGGACTCGGTGACCGCCAGCGCCAGCTTGCGCGGCAACAGGTAGTTGCGCGCGTAGCCGTCCGCCACCTTGACCACGTCCCCCCGCCGGCCGAGGTTCTCGATGTGTTCTCTCAGGATGATTTCCATGCTCTGTTACTCCGCAATGCCAAGAATGCCAGGAATGCTCATGAATGCCATGAATGAGGAATGCGGGATCTGATTGCCCATGGCCACATTCCTGGCATTCCTGGCATTCATGGCACTCTTGGCATTTCGTAAGCGTCAGTCGGTCACGTAGGGAATCAAGGCGAGCTGCCGCGCGCGCTTGATGGCCGTCTGCAGCTTTCGCTGGTGCATGGCGCAGGTGCCGGAGATCCGGCGCGGCAGGATCTTGGCGCGCTCCAGGATGAAACCCTGCAGCAGGCGCGTGTCCTTGTAGTCCACGTAATTGATCTTGTCGACGCAGAACTTGCAGACCTTGCGACGGCGGAAGAAGACCTTCTTCTTGGGACGTTCCGGCGGCGGCATGGGCTAGACC
>JBOGIX010000557.1:0-4770 GCA_050744685.1 Vicinamibacterales bacterium
AAGATCGGCCCGCGGAATTCTTCCGCCTGAAGGCGGAAGCCACGCATTAAAATTCGCCGAGGAATTGTTCCGCTGAGGTGGGAGCGGGAAGCTGGAAGCTGGAAGCTACTTGAACAAATCGTCGAACGCCTTGCGCGCGCTGGGGGGGCCGGCGGACTTGGTTTCGCGTTCGACGGTGGTGCGGGGCTCGAACTCGGGGCAGGTGTTGCGGGCGTCTTTCGGCGAGACGCGCGCCCGCACCGGCTTCTGGCACTCGAACGCGGCGCTGGTGTCGAAATACGCGCACTGCGCGCAGGCGTGGAGGTCGGCGCCGCAGCGCGGGCAGGTCGACTCCGGGCCCCACGCCGACGCGACGGTCAGTTCGTGGCCGCATCGCGCGCAGCGCACGACTTCGCGGAAGCCCGGCATGTTGAAGGTCTTGGGCCGGTCGGGCGGCTGGCCGCGGGGGGCGTACTCCTTCTTCGGCGCCGGCCCCTGCTCGCGGCGCGGCTCGCGGGGCTCGTCCTGGTATCCGCGCTGCCGGTATTTACGCTCGGACATGACTCGGTCCTGGTCCTCGGTCCTGGGTCCTGATCCGCTGGCGTCAGCCCAGGGAACTGTTCAGCGGGTTCGCCGGATCATACCCCGCGCCGCCGCTGGAGGGGGAACCCGCGCTCCGGGGATGGCGTATAAGGGGCTCAGGAGGTTTCCCGTATATGCCGCAAGTTGGCCCCCAGGCTGCAAGAGGCCGCGCCGCGAGGCCAAACCAATGCCCCCAGGCCGCCGGAGGCCGCGCCGCGAGGCCAAACCAATGCTGACACGGCTGCGTAGACGTTCGCTAGCGGCAATCGCCTTCCCTGTGCTCCTGCTGTCGATCTCGGGATGCGATATCGTCACCGCCGAATACGGGTCGCAGGAGACGGCGGAATGGCGGAAATCGTACGACCTGCAGCCCGGCGGGCGGGTCGAGATCAGCAACGTCAACGGCAGGATCGACGTCGAGCCGGCGGCCGGGAATACCGTCGAAGTGATCGCCGTGAAGACGGCCAAAGCGGGATCACCCGAGGCGGCGAAGGAGGCCCTGCAACGCATCGAGATCGTGGAAGACACGTCCGGGTCCGTGGTGCGGGTGGAGACCAGGCTGCCACGATCGTCTGGCCTGTTCCGCGCCAGCGGCGAGGTGCGCTACACGGTCAAGGTGCCTGCCGCCGCAAGCTCGAAGTTTCGCACGGTGAACGGCGCCATCGAGATCGCCGGCCTCAACGGCCGCGTCGAGGCCGAGACGACCAATGGCGGCATCCGTGCGCGCGAGATCGGCGGCCCGATCGACGCCTCGACCACGAACGGCGGCGTCGAGATCGATGTCACCCGCATTGCCGATCCGGGCGTGAACCTGTCGTGCACCAACGGCGGGATCAAGCTGCGGGTGCCTTCGGGCGCGAAAGCCACGATCTCGGCGAGCGTCACCAATGGCGGGATCAACGCCGAAGGGCTGTCGCTCGAAACGAGCCAGTCGACGCGCCGACGGCTGGAGGCGCGCCTGAACGGCGGCGGCCCGTCCGTCCGCATCGAAGGCACGAACGGCGGGATCACGATCTCGAGCCGCTGAGCGCGCCCGTCAGCTCGCCTTCCGCCGACCCTCTCTCGGGAGACGCCGCCGCAACAGCGAGAGCACGGCCGTCTCGTCCTCGGTCAGCCGATCGACCGCGCGCGACACCTTTCGCGCACGCTGCCGCACCGTCTCGATCATCGAGCCATCCAGATAGGCGTCGAAGATGAGCGGATGGATGTAGCACTTGCGGCACACGGCCTTCGTGTTCCCAAGCCGGGAGGCCACCATCTCCACTGCGCGGAGGATGTTCTTCTTCGCCTGGGCGTTCGACGTATACGCTTCGAATTCCTTCAGCAGCTGCGCCGCCAGCACCGTGCCCGCCCAGGTGCGGAAATCCTTCGACGTGAGATCCTGCCCCGTCAGGTCCTTGAGGTAGGCGTTCACTTCCTCGGAGCCGACGGTCTGGCGGACCCCGTCCTCGTCCACATACTGGAACAGATCGTAGCCCGGGAGATCCCGGCACTCCTTGACGATCCGCGCGAGGCGGCTGTCGTGCAGATCGATCTCGTGCTCGACGCCGCTCTTGCCGCGGAACGAAAACCGCACGCGTGGTCCGCTCACCTCCACATGTCCATCCCTCATCGTCGTCAGGCCGTACGAGCGATTGGTGCGCGCGTATTCGTCGTTGCCGACGCGGATGAGTGTCTTCTCGAGGAGCTGCACCACGGTGGCGAGCACCTTCTCACGCGGCAGGCCGGAGCGACGCAGGTGCTCCGCGGTCTTTCGCCGGACGAGCGGCAACGCACGCGCGAAGCCAATCATCCGGTCGTACTTGGTTTCGTCACGTACCGCCCGCCACTTGGGATGATAGCGATACTGCTTGCGGCCGCGCGCATCACGCCCGGTGGCCTGAAGATGCCCTCGCGGATCAGGAGAGATCCAGACACGGGTCCAGGCCGGAGGGATCACGAGCGAACGAATCCGGCTCAGCTCTGACGCGTCGCGAATCACTCGCCCGTCGACGCCGATGTAGGTAAACGCCTTGCCACATCGCTTGCGCGCGATGCCAGGATTGGAATCGGTCGTATACCGAAGGCCCGCAGCGCGGGCTGACTCGAGCGGTTGCGGTACGGCGACGACTACACGTAATTTCGGCATTCGCTGTGACCGACAAGCAACCCTATCGATGCCACACCTGCAACTGGCACGCGTGACGCACCGCATGAGATCCGGTGGTCAACGACTCCGACCAGCTGGATCCTCACCAGGCCGGTTGTGCAAACGGCGAGCCGGATGCGCCGCAAGTGGACGAACCCTGAACCTTGCACGCTGAACCAAGCGAACCCTGCACTCTGCACCTTGAACCCTGAACAACGGCGGCGCCACCTACCGCCCCCGTCGCAACTCCGGCCTCCACCCGTCACGATACGTCGTGCCCAGCATCAACCGGACGACGAGGTTGTAGTTGGCAATCCCTTCCTCGATTCGATTCGCGCGGAGGTACGTGTCATACGCGCCGCGTGCGGCGTTCGTGATCGTCGGGTTCGCACGCGCGACCCGCGCGCGCGCCGCCGCGAGATCGGCGATCACCGCCGGGCTCAGCCGCGAGCGGAGCGCCTGCTGATCCGCTCGAGGGAGGGCGGCCGCCACGTGCTCGTAGGCGGATAACCAGCCGCTGTATTGCGCGGCCGGCGGGCCGTTGAGGCAGGTCAGCCAGGCGACGAAGTTGGCCTCGGACTCGTCGGCGTATCCCGCAAGATGCGCCCACTCGTGCGCGAGCACGAAGGGCCGCTCGAACGGCAGGAGGTCGGGATGCAGGATGATCTCGAGGTGAAACGGATTGGTCATGCCGTCGATCGCGGCCTTGCGGAAGTACCACTGCACCAGTGATCGTTTGGGCCGTCCGAGGTGCGCGTACCTGGTCGCGCCGAGCGCATGTTCGACGTCGGCCAGCGCATAGGAAAGTGCCTCAGTCTCATTCCCCGGCGCCGTCGACGCCGGCTGCAGCGCATTGGCCCGTTCGATCGCCACCCCCCCGAATTTCAGCGCCGCGTCGCGGGTCACGCGTGAGGGGTCGTACGCGATCCTGTGTTCGAGCGGGATGCGACCGTAGTTCAGACCCCAGAGCAGCACGAACCACAGGTAGAGCGCCGCGGCAAGGACGACGAGCGTGACAAGGGTTCGCCGCGCGGCGATGCGGACTCCGTCGCGCCGCACGCGTCGAATCGTGAGCGCGATCACACCCGTCACCAGCACGGCCGCCGTGAGGTCGAGCAGCGCGATCGGCACCAGGTTGGACGCCAGGGTGACCAACGGCTGCACGCGCGGATAGAGGCCGCGCGAGTACCACGCCTCGACCACCCACGGCGGCAGGGGCCCGAGCGCCGTGGCGATCGCCGCCGCAACGAGTGTCAGGCGGAGTATCCGCAAACTCCGTGTCCTCGCGGGCGGCCTGTTGCGGCGTCAGGGGGCCACCTTGGTTCGTCAACTTCCAAGGCCCAACTCTCAACTCCCAAGGCGCCTCGATCGAGAGTGCCGGATGAAAGACGACGCAACCGGCAATTGCCTGCGACTCTCACCCGATGTTCCCGATCAACGCGTCTACGACACGCTCTGGCGAGGTCTCTCCGAAGCGCGCGCGTCTCACAGGCGCGAAGGCGGAGAGGTTGGGAGCTGACGTCAGTATTTAGACTCACAGCTGAACGATACTATCGTTCAACCGCTGCTCCCGGGACTCGAAGCCGGTACGACGTGGCTCGTGGATTGCAGCTATTGCAGATGAGGTTATACGGGTGATGACTCCCGAGGTCAGGAGGTAACCAGGTGGCTACGACAGTTGGCAATCGACTGACCCGCTGGGGCGGTGCGCGACTCTCGCGCCGCCTGTCTCGATCCGTTCCGTTCATCGGCGCCGCCATCGCCGCCGCGACCGTCGTCGCGACGATGAGGCGAAAGGGTGTGATCAGCGGAGCGCTCGACACCGGCCTGAACGCGATGCCGGGAATCGGCCTCGCAAAGAACGCGATCGAGCTGGCGCGCGGGCGCGACTTCTTCCCCGATCGCCCGCCTTCGCGCTGAACCAATGGTCGCTTCGGCGCGGCAAGCCCGCGAGCCCCCGGCAACGTCGGGGGACAAGCCGCGAGCACGCGATTCAACGTCCCAGCGCAACCCACCCGGCCCAGTGAATCGGCGCCGACAGGCCCACGCGTGCGCGGACCGCAAGCTGCGCGGCGCGCAGC
>JBOGIX010000558.1:0-1992 GCA_050744685.1 Vicinamibacterales bacterium
CGCGAAGCCCTCGCCGCCAATACGATCGGCGGCCGCGCCGGCGAGGAGAACAAGTGGCGGTCGATGGCGGAGGACGTCCGCCAGGCCCAGGCGTCATGGTCGCGTCTTGGTCCGGTGCCCGGCGAAGCGGGCCGCGCGCTGAACGAACGTTTCCACCGCGCCACCAGCCGCTTCTTCGACATCTACCGGCGCAAGGTGCCGCCGCCGCAGCAGTCGGCCCAGCGGGGCGCGAAAACGGTGGGGACGAGGTAAGAGTCGCCACCAATCAGTTGCCATAGCCAGTTTCCAGTTTTCAGATTCCTTTCTGGTTGCCAGTGCGGGACTGGTTACCAGCAAGCAATCCTGGAAACTGGAGACTGGCAACTGGAAACTGACATCTCACCTGCTGTATTTCACCCTCCCGCCCACGATCGTGTAACGCACCTCGGTAGACGGGATCTCCGCTTCCGGCACGGTGAGCAGATCCTTCGACAGCACCACCATGTCGGCGTACTTCCCGATCTTCAACGATCCTCTCGTGTCTTCCTCGAACGCGGCATACGCGCCGTTGATGGTATAGGACCGGAGCGCCTCGAGGCGGCTCATGCGCTGGTCGGGAAAGAACACGCTGCCATCGGCAAGGCGACGGCTGACCGACGCGTAGTAGCTGGCGATCGGATCCACGTCCTCGACGGGCGCGTCGGTGCCGTTGGTGACGATGGCGCCGCTCTTCACGAGGGACTGCCAGACGTAGGCGCCTTCTTCGGCGCGGCGTGGGCCGAGGCGCGCGATGACGTAGGGCGCGTCGGACGTGCAGTGCACGCCCTGCATCGAGGCGATCGCGCCAAGCCGGCTGAAGCGCGGGATATCCGCCGGGTGCAGGTGCTGCGCGTGCTCGACGCGCCACCTGAGTGTCTTGCCGTCGCGCCCGGCGAAGGCCTTCTCGAAGATGTTCAGCGTTTCCCGGTTCGCCCGATCGCCGATGGCGTGCACGCACAGCTGGTAACCGTGCTCGAGCGCGAGGCGTGCTGTTTCGCTGATGTCCTCGATGGTCGTCGTGTTGTGGCCCGTCGCGTCCGGACTATCGGCGTACGGCTCGAGCAGCCACGCGCCCCGCGATCCGAGCGCGCCGTCGATCGACTTCTTGATCGCGCGCACGGTCAGGAAGCCGTCGGCATGATCGATCGTCTTGTACTTCGCCAGGTTGGCCGCGAGGGACGAATTGCCGGCGCGCAGCATGACCCAGAGCCGGTTGCCGATCTTCCCTTCGTCGATCATGGACCGCATCAGATCCACATCGGCCAGGCTCGATCCCGCGTCCTGGAACGAGGTGATCCCTTTCGAGAGCACTTCCTGGGACGCGAGCTCGAGGATCCTTCTCGCCCGCGCGGTTGTCTCGTCCGGTGTCGCCGGCGGCTCCCCCTCGCCGCGCCGGATGAGGCCGGAAGCGGTCTCGCGAAACACGCCGATTGGATTGCCCGCGGCGTCCCTGATCACGTCTCCGCCCGGGGGATTCGGAGTGGACGCCATGACGTCCGAGAGCTCCATCGCCCTGGCATTGGCAAAGGTGGCGTGCCCGCTGGCGTGCGTCAACAGCACGGGGTTGCGCGGCGAGACCCGACTCAGGCTGTCGTGTGTCGGAAACCCCTCGACGTTCGGCGTCGGCTTGGCGCGCCACTTCTCCTGGTGCCAGCCGCGGCCGTAGATCCACTGGCCCGGCTTCGCCTCCTTCACCGCCTGCTCGACCATCGTCACGATCTCGTCCCAGCTCGTCGCCTTCATCAGGTTCAACTGCAACCGTGACTGCCCGACGCCAACGAAGTGACCATGACCTTCCACGAAGCCGGGAATCACCGTCTGTCCGCGAAGGTCGATCACCTCGGTGCCGGGGCCGACATGCTTCCGGACCTCTGCCGACGATCCAATCGCGACGATCCGGCTGCCGCGTGAGGCGATGGCGCCCGCTTCCGCCGGACTTTCGAGGGTGATGATCCTGCCGTTCGTGAGCACGAG
>JBOGIX010000559.1:0-2828 GCA_050744685.1 Vicinamibacterales bacterium
CGTGGCGCTGGTGGTGTGCGGCGGGTTCGCCGGCATTGCCCTGGTCCTGCACGGCGCCGGCGCGCTGCTCGTGCGGGCGGTCGGGCCGCTGTCGTCCGCGGCCTGGTTTCCGCTCCGCCACGCCGTCGTCAGCCTTCGCAGGCCCGGCAACCAGACGCGCGTGATATTGCTCGCCGTCGGTCTCGGCGCGTTCTTCGTGCTCGGCGTGCGCGCCCTGCAATCGAACCTGCTGGCGCAGTTCTCGGTGCAGCTCCAGGAGGGAGGCGCCGACATGTTCCTGATCGACATCCAGCAGGATCAAGTCCAGGGCGTGCGCGAGTTCATCGCGCGCACGGGCATCGAGCCACGCTTGATTCCGGTGCTGCGCGCGCGTGTCACCGGCGTGCGCGGGGTGGAGACGAACCTCGAAAGCTACGCGGACGTGCGGGGCCGCTCGCTCGGGCGCGAATACGTGATCACGTATCGCGATCATCTCGAGGCGAACGAAACGGTGATCGACGGGGCGTTCTGGTCGGGGCAGCCCCCGCTCGCGCCAGACGCCTCCCAGCTGGAGGTGTCGATCGCGGACGCCATCCGCGATCGCTCGGGCATCCGCGTCGGCGACGTGATGCGGTTTGACGTACTCGGTCGAATCGTCCACGCCAAAGTCACCAGCGTGCGCGAGGTCGAGTGGGGCGATGCGCGGAACGGCGGCTTCATGTTCGTGTTCCGGCCGGGGCCACTCACCCGCGCGCCGCACACCTACATCGGCACCCTGCAGGCGCCAACCGACCCCGTGACCCGCGCGCGCCTGCAGCGCGACCTGGTGGCGAAGTTCCCGAACGTCTCAGCGATCGACGTACGCGAGGTCATGGCCTCGCTGCAGAGCGTCATCGACAACGTCACGCTGGCGATCTCCATCGTCGGCGCCGTGGCGCTCGGGAGCGGGGCGCTCATCCTGATCGGGGCCGTCGCGATGACCAAGTTCCAGCGTGTCTACGAGGCGGCGATCCTCCGGACGCTCGGCGCCAGCACGCGCCTGCTGGCGACGATGCTGGCGCTCGAATACAGCGCGCTCGGCCTGCTCGCCGGTCTCATCGGCGCGGCCGGCGCCCTCGGCCTGAGCTGGGCGGTGTGCCGCTACGTCTTCGAGATCGACTGGCAGCCCGCCCCGGGTCTCCTCGCCGCCGGCGCCGTCATCACCACCGCGCTCGTCGGCATCATCGGTGTCGTGGCGAGCGCAGACGTACTGCGCCGGAAGCCGCTGGCTTCGCTCAGAGCCGAGTAAACAGGAAAATGCCATGAATGCTCATGAATGCAATGAGTGTTCTCGGGGCAGCCAGCGACGTCCGGTGCGGATGCGAACAGCTCCGCCCAACGGATGCTGCGAGCCCAAGCCGTGAAGGCACGAGGGCGAGGGCAGGTTGGTCCTTACGTGGCTTGATGATCGATACAGAACCGATTCTTGGCATTTCTGGCATTGTCATCGTGAGGGAGAGTGATGGTTCAGCACGAGATAGTCGGAGACGACATGCAGGCGGTGATCCTCTCGCTGGCCTCGGGGGACGTGGTCCGGGCCGAGGCGGGGGCCATGATGTTCATGACCGACAGCATCGAGATGGATGCCAAGATGGACGGCGGGTTTCTGGGCGGGCTGAAGCGCAAGTTCCTGAGCGGCGAGAGCTTCTTCATCACCTACTTCCGGAGCATGGGTGCGGCGGGGAAGGTGGCGTTCGCCGGCCCGTATCCGGGCAAGATCATCCCGATGCAGCTGCAATCGCAGCAGATCCTTTGTCAGAAGGATTCGTTCCTCTGCGCGCTCGGAGACATCGACATCAGCATCGCCTTCACCAGGCGGATCGGCGCGGGGTTCTTCGGCGGGGAAGGGTTCATCCTGCAGAAGCTCGAAGGCACGGGACTGACGTTCCTGCACAGCGGCGGCACGATCGTGCCGATGACACTGGGGCCGGGAGAACGGCTGAAGGTCGACACGGGGTGCCTGGTCGCGTTCGATCCGACGGTCGAGTACGACATCGTGCGCGTCGGCGGGATCAAGACGTCGCTTTTTGGCGGCGAGGGGCTGTTCTTCGCGGCGCTGACGGGTCCGGGACGCGTCTGGCTGCAGACACTGCCGTTCTCGCGGCTGGCCGACCGCATCAACGCGGCGCAGCGGGGAGACCGGGAAGACGTGAAGCGGGACTTCGGCGGGATGCTCGGCGGCCTCGGCGACCTGATTGGCGGGGACAGGTGAAATAGCCGCGACCAGCTGGTAAGATGAGCTTTTGGTGAATCCGGCGCGGCGGGCGCCGTGCCGGGTTCCTCGGCGGAGCCGCCCGTCGCACGCCGGCGGGCCGGCTGGTCGCCGACGGGAGAGCGACTATGGACCAGAGCCCGTTCAAGGAGGCGCTGCTCAGGAAGCGCGGAGAAATCCTCTCGGCCGGCGGCGGCGTCAAGCCGCTGACGACGTCGATGGACACCAACTCGAGGCAGGGCGATCTGGCCGATCAGGCCAGCGGGAACAACGAAGTTCACATTCAGCTCAAGCTGAAGCAGACCGACGCGAAGATCCTCCAGGCCATCGAAGAAGCCCTCTACCGCATGGAGAAAGGCACCTACGGCATCTGCCGCGACTGCGGCGAGCCCATCGCCCCGGCCAGGTTGAACGCGATTCCCTGGACCCGCGTCTGCATCACGTGCAAGGAAAAGCAAAGCTCGTGAAAACCACTGACATGCTCGAGCTGCTGAAGGAGTTCTACCGCGACAAGTCCGCCATGCGGCAGGCGCACGCGTCGACCGCGCAGCACGTCAGCCACTACGATTTCAACAACACGTATCAGTACGTCATCGCC
>JBOGIX010000560.1:0-3936 GCA_050744685.1 Vicinamibacterales bacterium
CCCGCAGCTCCGCCGGCAGGCAGGCTACTCGCGTACGACCATCGGCGGCCGGCCAGGGCTCACGACGACGCTGGGCAACGTGTCGGAGTTGACCGGAGAGGCTGAAGCGGTGAACCTGTCGACCGCGCAGCTGCGCGATGGCAGCGTGCTGTTCCTAATTGGCGTCGCCCCGGCCCGCGACGCGCGCGCCTACGCCGACACCTTCAGCCGCGTCCGTGAGTCTATTCGGCTGAACGGCGAGCGCTGATAGCCAGTTTCCAGTTTCCAGTCGCCAGTTGCCAGTTGCCGGATGCTTCACTGGTAACCAGTAATTGATGCCGGATACCGGCAACTGGCAACTGGAAACTCGCATCTGAAATCTGGCTCAGCGCCAGATCGGTGATCGCACTGACGAAAGTGCGGCCCGGCGGGCGGCCACCCCGCCTCGTGCGTATGCGGCTAATTGTTGTGAACGCAGCACCTTGCAGTAATTCTTCTCCAGGGCATGCGGCTTGAACTCTCGGGGGTAACTCTGTTTCTACCCTTTGGGAGGTTCTTGTGGGGACTCGTTTCGGCCGTACTGTCGGCGCCGCCGTGGGCGCGGTGATTTTCGTGTTGTTCTGTGTGACGATCGCTGAAAACCTGGTGAATCCGGTCTCCGCCGCCGAGCGCACGGACTTCACGATCACCGTCACCGCCCCGTAATGAGCGGATCCTTTCCGCGTCTTTCCGTCACGGTCTTACTTTCATTCATACATTGCTGACATCCTCGCGCGCGGCGTTCTGCGCCGCGCGGGAGGAGCCACGCCTGCTCACTCGTCAACTTCCAACTCCCAACTTCCAACCGCCAGGCTCGCACCAGCCGGGTCAAACGCGCAATGATTCGCCTGTTCGTACCGACTTGCACCCCGCTCCGTGCGAGCTTGGCGCTTTGGGGGTTGGGAGTTGACGAGGCCGGACAACCAGCACCGACTCTATAATCAGCCAACCAGGAGGTTGGTTGGCTCGATCCCGAGTACCCGTACTACTGCTGTTGATCGTCGTCTTCACGGCGCTGCCGGCGATGGCGGTCTTCTACACCGACTGGCTGTGGTTCAAGGAGGTCGGGTACGAGCAGGTCTTCATCCGCTCGCTGACGGCCAGTTCCCTGGTCAGCGCGTGCACGGTGCTCGTGGTCTTCCTGATCTTCGCGGGTAACCTGCTGCTGGCGCTGCGGGCCTCGCGGCCGCGGCAGTTCATGATTGCCACCGCGGCCGGGCCGCAGATGATCGTCGTCGATCCGACGAGCATCAGGACCGTCGTCCTGCTCGCGGCGGCCGTCGTCGCCGGGCTCATCGGACTCTTCAACGGATCGAACTGGGAGACCTGGATGTACTTCATCCATGCGACGCCGTTCGGCCGCGTCGATCCGATCCTGTCCAGGGACATTGGCTTCTACGTCTTCACGCTGCCGCTCCTCGAGCTGGTGCACGGGCTGCTGCTGTTGACCCTGGTGCTGGCCACGGCGGCTTCGGCGGCCATCTATTTCGTCGGCGGCCACGTCGGCCTCGATCCGGCGCGCGGGATCCACGCGACGGCGGTGGCGATCCGGCATCTCGCGCTGCTCTGTGCCGCCCTGCTGATCGTGCTGGCGTTTGGCGCGTGGCTGCGGGTGCCGCAGCTGCTGACCACGGCATCCGGCGTGGTCGCGGGCGCGTCCTACGCCGACGTTCACGCGCGCATCCCGGCCGCGCGGCTGCTGATCGTTGCCGCCCTCGCGGGCGCTGCGCTGGCCGTCTGGCAGAGTGTGGTGGCGCGGCGGCTCTGGCCCGTGTTCGCCGCGGCCGGCGTCTACGTCGCGATGACCGTCGGCGGCAGCGCCTATGCGGCGATCATCCAGCGCTTCGTCGTCGCGCCGAACGAGCAGGTGCGCGAGACGCCGTTCATCGCCCACAACATCCAGGCGACGCGCACGGCCTTCGGCCTGGATCGTGTCGAGGAGCGCCAGCTGTCGGGCGGCGCGCGCCTGACCCGCGCCGATCTCGAGCGCAACGCCGCCACGCTCGACAACGTGCCGATCTGGAACGAGCGCCCGCTGCTCGACACGTTCAGCCAGATCCAGGAGATCCGCACCTACTACGATTTCCCTGCCGTCGACACGGACCGCTACACGATCAACGGCGAGTATCGGCAGGTCATGCTCTCGGCGCGCGAGCTGAACTCGCAGAGCCTGCCGAGCCGCACGTGGATCAACGAGCGGCTCACGTTCACGCACGGCTACGGGCTGACCCTCGGGCCGGTCAACGAGGTCACGCCGGGCGAGGGGCTGCCGGTGCTGTTCATTCGCGATCTGCCGCCGGTGTCCACCGCGGATCTCGCGGTCACTCAGCCGGCGATCTATTACGGAGAACTGCCGAACGATCACGTCTTCGTGAAGACGCGCACCGAAGAGTTCGATTACCCGCGCGGCGACGACAACGTGTTCACGACCTACGCGGGCGACGGCGGCATCCCCCTGTCGAACGTGTTCCGGCGCCTGATGTTCGCCCTCCGGTTCCGGTCGACCGACGTGTTCTTCTCGCCGAACCTGACGACCGAGAGCCGCGTGATGATGTACCGGCGCATTGCCGAGCGCGTCGAGCGGATCGCGCCGTTCCTCAAATACGATCCGGACCCTTACCTGACGATCTCGGACGGGCGGCTGATCTGGATGCAGGACGTCTATCTGACCTCGACCCGCTACCCGTACTCCACGACGGCGGGCGGCGTGAACTACATCCGGAACGCCGTGAAGGTCACGATCGACGCGTACCACGGCAAGACGGTGTTCCATCTCATCGATCCCGCCGACCCCATCGCTGCCACGATCGGCAAGGTCTTTCCGGGCCTGTTCCAGCCGCTCAGCACCATGCCCGAGGACCTGCGCACCCGCCTGCGGTATCCGCAGCAGATCTTTGCGCTGCAGGCGGCGATGTTCGCGACGTTCCACATGCAGAACCCGGCCGTCTTCTACAACCGAGAGGACCAGTGGGAGGTGCCGTCGTTCGACGTCGGTGGCCAGCCGACGCCGATGCATCCCTACTACACGATCATGAAGCTGCCGGGGGAATCGGGCCCCGAGTACATCCAGATGCTGCCGTTCACGCCGCGGCAGAAGGACAACCTCGCGGCGTGGATGGTGGCGCGCAGCGATGGCGAGAACTACGGCCGGCTCATCGCGTTCGCGTTTCCCAAGCAGACGGTGATCTTCGGGCCGCGGCAGGTGGCCGCGCGCATCAACCAGGATCAGGTCATCGCGCCGCAGATCACCTTGTGGAACCAGCAGGGCTCGGAGGTGATTCAGGGCACGCTGCTCGTGATCCCGATCGAGGAGTCGCTCATCTACATCCGGCCGCTGTATCTCAAGGCGGCCGGCGGATCCATTCCCGAGCTGACCCGCGTCATCGTCGCCTACCAGAACCAGATCGTGATGGCGGAGACGCTCGATGCGGCGCTCGATCGCATCTTCCCGCGCGGCGATGCGCCGTCGCCGCCTGCCGCAGAGGTCGAAGGATCCGGAGCGGCCGCGGCGTCGCCGTCCACCTCCGGCCCGCCAGGTCCCGCTGCGGATGCGCTCGCCGCGCAGGCCTTCGAGCACTACACGCGCGCCATCCAGGCGCAGCGCGACGGCAACTGGGCGCTCTACGGCGAGGAGATCAAGCGGCTCGGCGACGTGCTCGCGAAGATGAAGGGTGCGCGATGATCGCCGCGCCAGCAGGTATCATGCAGTGTGGACCACATCGCGACCCTCGAGCAGAGAGCCATTGAGTTTGCCCGGCGCGGAGACTTCGGGCCCGAGGCACGCAGCATCAACGAGGAGATCACGCGGCTGGCCCCGGCCAACCAGGGCGCCTGGACGCGGCTCGCGCGCTGCTGCATGGAGCTCGGCTTTCTCGACGATGCGACGGCGGCGCTCGATGCGGCGCTCCAGGTGAACCC
>JBOGIX010000561.1:0-6669 GCA_050744685.1 Vicinamibacterales bacterium
GCAGCGAACGAGCCACGCGAGCGGAGTGGGGCAATGGGGCCCCCGCGAGCGAGCGTGGAAGGGGGTCCGGGGGACGAAGAAACCCGGATGCTACGAGTGAGCGCAGCGAACGAGCCACGCGAGCGGAGTGGGGCAATGGGGCCCCCGCGAGCGAGCGTGTCAGGGGGTCCGGGGGACGAAGTCCCCCGGTGAGAGATGTCCGACGATCGCCTTGTCACCGCCGCCCGCGTCGACGACGACACGCAGTACGAAGTCGGCCTGCGCCCGCGCACGCTCGACGACTACATCGGCCAGGATCGCCTGCGCGAGAACCTGCACGTCGCCATCACCGCCGCGAAGCAGCGCGGCGAAGCGCTGGATCACGTGCTGCTCTACGGTCCCCCCGGGCTCGGAAAGACCACGCTGGCCCATGTCATCGCCAACGAGCTCGGCGTTGCCGTACGGCCGACTGCCGGCCCGGTGATCGAGCGGCCCGGCGATCTCGCGGCCATCCTGAGCAACCTGCAGTCGCGCGAGGTACTGTTCATCGACGAAGTCCACCGCATGGCGCCGGCCATCGAGGAGATCCTCTATCCGGCGATGGAGGACTACGAGCTGGACATCATGATCGGTGAAGGGCCCGGCGCGCGCTCGGTGAAGATTCCGGTGCAGCGGTTCACGCTGATCGGCGCAACCACGCGCACCGGGCTCCTGACCTCTCCCCTGCGCGCACGCTTCGGCATCGTCTTGCGGCTGGACTATTACACCGACGAGAACATTCGCGAGATCGTGCTGCGCTCGGCGCGGATCCTCGGCGTGCCGATCGATCCCGACGCGGCAGACGAGCTCGCCACCCGGTCGCGCGGCACGCCGCGGATCGCGAACCGCCTGCTGCGGCGCGTGCGCGACTACGCGCAGGTGCGTGCCGACGGCCGCATCACGAAACCGGTGGCCGATGGGGCGCTCGAGCTCCTGCAGGTGGATCGCCACGGCTTCGACGAAGTCGATCGCCGCCTGCTGCTGACGATCATCGAGAAGTTCAGCGGCGGCCCCGTCGGCGTCGGGAGCCTGGCCGCCGCGCTCAGCGAAGAGCGCGATGCCATCGAAGACATCTACGAGCCGTTCCTGATCCAGATTGGTTTCCTGGAACGGACCCCACGGGGCCGGGTTGCGACGCCGCGCGCGTACGAGTTCTTTGGACTGACCGGCCCACGAAAGGATCGACTGTGGTAAGACGCGTGCGAATCGCGGGGCTGTCCACCTACGTGCCGCCGCGCGTGATGACCAACGCCGACCTCGAAAAGCTGGTCGACACGTCCGACGAATGGATCCTGCAGCGCACGGGCATCCGGGAGCGGCACATCGTCTCGGACGGCATGGCGACGTCGGACATGTCGGCCGAGGCCTCGCTCGGCGCCATCCGCCAGGCCGGCCTGACGCCGGCCGACATACACTTCATCGTCGTCGGCACGACGACGCCTGACACGGTCTTTCCGAGCACGGCGTGCCTGCTGCAGGACAAGATCGGCGCATCGAACGCGTGGGGCTTCGATCTCGGCGCGGCCTGTTCCGGCTTCACCTATGCGTTGACCGTGGGCATGCAGATGGTCGCCACCGGCGCCCACGATCACGTGCTCGTCGTCGGCGCCGATACCATGTCGAGCATTCTCGACTACAAGGATCGGACGACGTGCATCCTGTTCGGCGACGGTGCTGGCGCCGTGGTGTTGTCGCCGGCGGCGGGCGACGAACCGGCCATCATCGACTTCGCGCACGAGGTCGACGGCAGCGGTGGTCCGGCGCTGTGCATGCCTGCCGGCGGCAGCCGCATGCCCGCGTCGATCGAAACGGTCGAAAAGCGCCTGCACTACATCAAGCAGGATGGGCAGACGGTCTTCAAGTTCGCGGTGCGCAAGACCGAGGAAATTACGCGACGTGTGCTCGAGCGCAACGGACTCGAGCCGTCGGACGTCGATCTGTTCGTGTCGCACCAGGCGAACCGGCGCATCATCACCGCCGCCGCCGAACGGCTCGGCCTGCCGGACTCGAAGGTGATCATCAACCTGGAAAGATACGGCAACACCACGGCGGCGACGATCCCGCTCGCACTGATGGATGCCGTCGAGCAGAAACGACTGCAGCGGGGCGATCTGGTGCTGCTGGCCTCGGTCGGCGCGGGGTTCACCGTGGGCGCCGTACTGCTCAAATGGAGTATCTAGCGATTAGCGCGCAGGCTCCGCCTGATCGAATCGATCAGGACGTTCGGATCCTGCCGCATCTGATCGGTCATCTCGACGACCGACAGGTGCTCGGGTGCCTCCATGCGGATTCGCCCCGCGTCCGACGAAGCGGCCACGACGATATCCGGCTTCAGGCCCGGCAGCACGCGTGTCGCGTCGTCGACCGTGCCGCTGGTCGTGACGGCAAACTTCAGCTTCGCCAGCACCGCCTCCGCCAGATTCACCGCGACCGCGTCCTCGCCAACCACCATGACCAGCGGTGCAAACCCTTCAATATCGGTCGGCCGGCGGCCGCCACGAGGTTGACGGCGACGGTCGGTTCCGCGACGCTGCTCGGCTGCGTGAGTCATATGTTCAGCAACGATACTACGCTTCCAAGGCGACTGCGCGCCAACTCCCAACGCCCAACGCCCAACTCCCAAGGCGCAGCGTTCGAGGCTGTGGGGTGAAAGTCGCAGGTCACAGCTGGCGCGTCCGACTTTCACCCAGCTCTTTCGAGCCTCGCGCCTTGGGAGTTGGGAGTTGGAGGTTGGGAGTTGACCGGTCACGCGCGACTTCGAATGATGCCCCTAGGGAGTTGGAAGGTTGGGAGTTGACGTGACGAGTTCGGAAGCCGCGAGCCCCGATTCCCGCATACACCATCACCACCGCCTCGAATACGACCAGCAGCCGCGTCGTTGGAAAGAGGACCGTGTGGACGATGGTCTCGGAGATCAGCACGATCAGCAGGATGGCGTCGTCGAATTCGCGGCGGCGTCGCAGCCCGGCGATTGCGGCGAAGAGGACGATCGATCGAAACGACGTATGCAGCACTTCCCACGTCCACGGGCGGCGCTCGACGCCGGTCAGCTGCATGCGTCCGTCGATCATCGCGGCGTGCGTGTACTCGCTGGTCGCGTTGCGCGGCAACAGGATCGGCGCGGGGATCCAGAGCAGGTTCTGCAGCTTGAGCGCGACCGTCTCGACCGGATGTGTGACGGCGAACTCGAGCGCCCTGCGCGCCAGGATGCGATCGGCCAATCCCTCGCTGTGAACGCTGCGTGGTTCGCCGAGCGCCTCGTCCAGCCTGAAGTGCGCGAAGCGCATCAGCAGGCCGATGTCGTAGATCGGCACGACGCCCACGGCATGGATGGATGTAGACAAGTAGAGGTACTGGCCAAGCGTGGTCGGGAACACGCCGTTGCCGGCGCGGTGCGATCGGATGGACCATGGCAGGACGATCGCGACCATGACCACCGCCGCGACGAGAGCCTGGCGCCACAGGCGTCGAACCGCGAGCAGCGCGAGGGCGCCAAGGCAGACGGGCAGCAGCGACGCGCGGAGCAGGAAGACCAATCCGAACAGCCCGCCGGCAACGGCCGCAGACGCCGCCCGCCGCGCGGCGACGAGGCGATCGAGAGCCCACAGCACCAGGGGCAACTGCAGCGGCACCGCAATGTACGAGGTCGACTGGCGGACGAAGTACGGATCGAAGGCGTAGAATGCCGCCGCGCACAGGCCCGCCGTGCTCGATCCGCTGATTCGCGCGGTCAGGCGGCAGATCGCCGCGCCCCCCGTCGCCGCCACCAGCGCCTGAATCAGAAGGGCCAGCCGCTCGCTGCCCGCCGTTGCGCGTAGAATCGCCAGGAAGGCCGGATAGATCGGTTCGACGAACGACGCCGGATCGTCGCCGAACGCGAGCGCGCCCGTGGTGAGCAGCGATTCCGAGAGCCAGTACTGATTGTTCGGCTCGGGCGACGGGAAGTACCACCACGCCCAGACGCGTGGAACGCACGCCATGACGAACGCGACGACCGCCGGCCGAAGCCACAGTCGCGCCACAGGAGGAGCCGAACGTTGCCCAATCAACCTTTACTCCTTGCCGGCCTCACCGACGATGAACAGGCCGGTTTGGTGGCCGCTGCCCAGCCGCGGCTCGTGAAGCCGCGCGAGGTGCTCGGCCGCCAGGGCGAGCCGGCCGATCTCTTCGCGCTCGTGCAGATCGGGTATCTGAAGCTCGGTCAAGTCAATCCAGCCGGCGCAGAAAGCCTCGTGCGGTTTATCGGTCCGGGCGACTGCTACGGCGCCGTCGCGCTCGTCCCCGGCAAGCGCTACCCGGTCTCGGCCACGGCGGTCGAGCCGTCCCGCCTGCTCACCTGGACGCGTCCGATCATCTCCGGTTTTGCCGAACGATTCCCCCGCCTCAAGTCCAACATCTTCGAGGAGGTCACTCGCCGGATGTCCGGCGTGCTGTCCTCGACACAGGATCTCGCCACCGAGCGCGTGCCGCAACGGCTGGTCAGGGCGCTGCTCCGCGTCGCCGAACACGGCGGCGCCGTCACACCCGACGGCCTCAAAATCGTGCATCCCCTGACCCGGCAGGAGCTTGCCGATCTCACCGGGACCACGCTCTTCACCGTCAGCCGGCTGATGTCGAAGTGGGAGACGGCGGGGCTGCTCCGCACCGGACGCGGCGCAGTGACGATCGTCGACCCCGAAGCGCTCGAATCCGCCGCGTCCACCGAAAACGACTGAAGGTTGCGCCAGCGCAACGACTGAGATCCGGCGGGTGCGTAACCTGAAATGGAGGTTACGCAATGGCATTTCCCCCCGACACCACCGTAGGCGAGCTCGCCGGCCGGCTTCCCGGGACGATCCGGGTCTTCCAGCGGTTTGGCATCGAGTTCTGCTGCGGTGGCGGCCGCACGCTCGCCCGAGCGTGTCGCGCCGCCGGGATTCCGTATGAACTGCTCGCCGCCGAGCTCGAGGCGGCGCTGGCCACCTCGCCGCGGCCCGACTGGTCCGAGCGCGCCATCACCGAGCTCACTACCCACATCGTCGAGAGCGTTCACGACCCGCTCCGGCAGGAGTTGCCGCGGCTGCACACGATGGCGCGGCGCCTCGAAGGGCACGCCGGCTGGACTGGCCTCGCCGTCATCGAGATTCGAGACGTGCTCGCGCGTTTCCGCAGCGAGGCCGAGGCGCACATCACCGAAGCGGAACGCCTGCTCTTCCCGCTCGTCGAGCGGCTGGAACAGGGCGATCGGCGCGACGGCGACGCGTCGCTCGTCGTCGAGCTGCGCGCCGCGTTCGAGACCGACCACGCCGCCGCGGGCTGGACGCTTCGCAGGCTGCGCGAGGTGACCGGCAACTACCAGGCGCCCACTAATGCCTGCCCGACGATGCGCGGGCTGTACCGGGGGCTCGAGGAGCTCGAGACCCTGACGCATCTGCACGTCCACATGGAGAACAACGTGCTGTTTCCGCGAGCCGCCACGCTGGTGGGTGCGGCTGGCTTCGAGAGGTTGTGATGAGTACTGCAAATCGCCGTCTGTCCGTTCTTGCTGTCACCCTGAGCTTGATTGCCATTATCGCCGTGCCGCTCGCGATGCGCGCGCGCGCCGGAACGGATCCAACGGCCGGGAAAGTGTGGGGAACGCCGCGCGCCGAGATCTTCGAAGACCCGAACCCGGGCGGCCGGCTGGTCGAAGGGGATGCCGTCACCTACCTCCCGAACGTCGCCGAGCTGCAGCCGGGCAACCGGACGCACAACGTCAGGCTGGACATCGTGGCGCAGGAGATCGAGATCTCACCCGACGTGCGCTTCCAGGCATGGACGTTCGGCGGCAGCGTGCCGGGCCCCGTGATTCACGTCCGCGAGGGCGATCGGGTGAACTTCGTCATGCGGAACCGCTCCAACGAGCAGGTCTCGGTGACCTCGCCCGACAAGAGCGACGCGCCGTTCCTGCAGCAGCTCGCCGCGACGAACCTGCAGAAAGCGGTGCCGGTCGTGGCGCCGATGCACCACTCGATGGACTTCCACGCCGCGACGGTGGCGGCTGACGACAAGTGGCGGATGATCCTGCCTGGCCAGAGCATCAAGTTCGAATGGGTCGCGAACTATCCCGGCGTCTACATGTATCACTGCGGCGTTCCGCCGGTGCTGCAGCACGTCGCCATGGGGCAGTACGGCATCGTCATCGTGTCGCCACGCGAGGGGTTCGATACCGATGAAGAGGCGGTGCGCCGCTATGCGGTGGTGCAGTCCGAATTCTATCTGAAGCCGGGCGGGGAGAACGGCCTCTACGAGCTCGATTACGAAGCCGCGCTGCGCAAGCAGCCGTCGCACGTCGTGTTCAACGGCCACGTGAAGGCGCTCAGCGATACGCCGCTGGTGAGCAAGGTCGGCGAGCGCGTGCGGCTCTACTTCCACAACGTCGGGCCGAACGACCAGGCGAGCACGCACGTCATCGGCGCCATCTTCGACCGTGTCTGGTTCGAGGGGAATCCGAAGAACGAGATGCGCGGCATGCAGACCGCGCTCATCGGATCCAGCAATGGCGCGGTGCTCGAGTTCATCGTTCCCGAGGAAGGACGCTACGTCCTCGTCGATCACGAGTTCGCGGATGCATCGAAGGGCGCCATCGGCCAGATCGTCGCGCTGTCGAAGTCGGGACACATGACCTCGCAC
>JBOGIX010000562.1:0-6896 GCA_050744685.1 Vicinamibacterales bacterium
GCCCTTTCCACCCCGATGGTTCGAGCCACGCGCCTTGGAAGTTGGGAGTTGGGAGTTGGGAGTTGGGAGTTGATTGAGAGACCCCGATGAAGATCGCCGTCTGCGTCAAGCAAGTCGTGACCCGCGAGTGGCACCTGCGTGTCAACGATCAGAAGTCGTGGATCCGCGACGCGGACGCCACCTTCGAGCTGAACGAACCGGACGCGTACGCGCTCGAGGAGGCGCTGCGCCTCAAGGAGAAGCACGGTGGGGAAGTGGTCGTGTGTTGCGCCGGCCCGGCCCGTGCGGCTCAGGTGATTCGCGAGGCGCTGGCGCGAGGCGCGGACCGCGCCATTCACGTCGAGGCCGACGCGCTCGCGTCGGCGGATGCCAGTACCATCGCCGCCGTGCTGGCGGCGGCGTTCCGCGACGAAGCGTTCGACCTCGTGCTGACCGGCCTGCAGTCCGACGATCAAGGCTTCGGGCAGGTGGGCGTGGTCCTTGCGGAACGATTGGGGATGCCGCACGCGACGATCATCATGGATGTGCAGGTTGCCGACGGCGGCCTGCGCGTGAAGCGTGAGCTCGAAGGAGGCTGGTTCCAGTGGATCGGCCTGCCGCTGCCGGCTTTGCTGACGATCCAGAGCGGCATCAACCAGCTGCGCTACGCCACGCTCAAGGGCATCATGGCCGCCAAGAAGAAGGAGATCCGCAAGGTGGCGCCGGCGGCGGCGGGCGCCGCGACGCAAGAAATCGTCGCGCTGTACTTACCCGAAAAGGCCAAGCAGACGCAGCTGATTTCGGGGTCGCCCGCGGAGGCCGCCCGCGAGCTCGTCGCGAAGCTGCGCGATGAAGCGAGGGTCGTGCAATGAGCATCCTCGTCGTTGCCGAGCAGCGCGACGGCAAGCTGAACCGCGCCACGTGGGAAACGATAGCCGCGGCGCAACAGGTGGGCGACCCGATCCGGATCGCCGTGCTCGGCGCCGGGATTGACGCTCCTGCCGCCGACGTCGCGGCCGCGCAGTGCGAGCGGGTCGTCGTGGTCGACGACCCTGCCCTGCAGCACTACACGGCGGACGGGTTCGTGCAGGCGCTGGCGCTGATCGTCGAGCAGGAGCAGCCTTCGCTCGTGTTCCTGCCGCACACGTATCAGACCCGCGATTTCGCGCCGGCGCTGGCTGCCCGGCTCGGCCGCGCGCTGGTGACCGACGTCACGGCCGTGAAGAAGGATGGGGACCGGCGTGTCTACGTGCGCCCCGTGTTCCAGGGCAAGCTGAGCGCCGATGTCGTCGCGCTGGGACCGGCGCCGCACTTCATCACCTCGCAGATCGGTGCGTTCCGCGCCGACAGCGCGGCACGCGGCGCGTCGCCGGCACCCGTTCACGCCGCGTCGATCGCGCTCGATCAGGGCGCCATCCGCCAGAAGCCGGAGGCGCCGTTCAAGGAAGCGAAGCAGGCGGTCGATCTGTCGCAGGCGGAGCGGATCGTCGCGATCGGACGCGGCATCAAGGGGCAGGAGCACATTAAGGTCGCGGAGCAGCTGGCACAGGCGCTCGGCGCGGAGGTCGCCGCCTCGCGCCCGATCTGCGACGCGGGCTGGCTGCCGATGGATCGCCAGATCGGGAGCTCGGGGCAGACCGTGGCGCCGAGGCTCTACGTCGCGCTCGGCATCTCCGGTGCGATCCAGCACCTGGTCGGCATGAAGGGCGCGCGCACGATCGTCGCCATCAACAAGGATGCGGACGCGCCGATCTTCGAGATCGCCGACTACGGCATCGTCGGCGACTTGTTCGAGATCGTGCCGGCGATGATCGCCGAACTGAACAAGTAGACAATGCCAGAGATCCTCGAAGTCGACGTGCTCGTCGTCGGGGGCGGGCCCGCCGGCCTGTCAGCGGCCCTGCGGCTGGCGCAGCTCCAGAAACAACAGGGCGGCGAGCCGCTGACCATTGCCGTGTTGGAGAAGGCGCGCGAGATCGGCGGCCACATGTTGTCGGGCGCCGTGCTCGATCCGAGCGCGCTCGGCGATCTCCTGCCCGACTTCAAGGAGCGCGGCGCACCGCTCGTCACCACGGTCCAGCACGATCGCGTCTATTTCCTCACACGGCGCGGCAGGTTCGCGTTTCCGCTCACGCCCCCGCCCCTGCGCAACCACGGCAACTACATCATTTCGCTGAATCACTTCGTGAAATGGCTCGGCGGGCTGGTCGAAGCCGAAGGGGTGGACGTGTTCACGGGGTTCGCCGCGGCCGAGGTGTTGTACGAGGGCAACCGGGTGGTCGGCGTGCGCACCGGGGATCGCGGCGTGGGCAAGCATGGCGAGACGAAGTCGACCTACGAGCCCGGAGTCGAGATCCGCGCGGCCGTGACCATCCTGACCGATGGCGTCCGTGGCAACCTCACGAAGGCGCTGACGCGGCGTCTTGCGCTGAGCCAGGGGCGGCAGCCGCAGCTGTATGCGATCGGCATCAAGGAGCTGTGGGAAGTGCCCAGGGACCGGGTGCCCGCGGGCACCGTCGTGCACACGATGGGCTACCCGCTTCGCGCCGAGGAGTTCGGCGGCGGCTTCATCTATGCGATGCCCGACGGGCTGATGTCGGTCGGCTTCGTGAGCGGACTCGACTATCGCGATCCGATGTTCGATCCGCACGTCACGTTCCAGCACTTCAAGCGGCATCCGCTGGTAGCGTCGATGCTGAGCGGCGGCCAGATGGTGCGGTATGGGGCCAAGGCCTTGCCCGAAGGGGGCTGGCACACGGTGCCGCGCGTGCATGCCGACGGCGTCCTGATCGCGGGCGACGCTGGCGGTTTCGTGAACTCGATGCGGCTCAAGGGCATTCACCTGGCGATGCGAACGGGCATGCTGGCGGCGGAATCGGCGTTCGAGGCGGTCCGCGCGAAGGACCCTTCGGCGGCACGCCTGCAGGCGTACCAGCAGCGCATCGACGCGAGCGACGTGCGTCGCGAACTGTATCCGGTCCGCAACGTCCACCAGAGCTTCGGCCGCGGCCTGCTGGCGGGGATCGCCTACTCCGGGCTCTCGCTCGTCTCGGGCGGCTGGTGGATTCGCGACCCGATGCCCTCGCACGCGGGCTTCGAGCGGATGCAGAAGCTCGCCGACTACTACAAGGACGGGCGCCCCGATCCCGATGCGACGGTGAACCCGGCACGCATCGATCGGCAGCTCACGTTCGACCGGTTGACCAACGTGCATTATTCGGGCACGCGCCACGCGGAGGACCAGCCGTCGCACCTCATCGTGCACGACACGGACATCTGCCGCACCCGCTGCCGCGAGGAATACGGCAATCCCTGCACCCGCTTCTGCCCGGCCAACGTCTACGAGATGGTCGATGCCGGCGACGGCACGCGCAGACTGCAGATCAACGCGTCCAACTGCGTACACTGCAAGACCTGCGACATCATGGATCCCTATCAGGTGATCGATTGGGTCCCGCCGGAAGGGGGCGGGGGGCCGCAGTACGAGGGGATGTAGGGAGCCTCACGAAATGCCAGGAATGCCATGAATGCGCATGAATGTCAGAAACGTGCACCAATGGCACAATCCGTCTGAACAGCCGGGATGCGCACGAGAGCCGATCACCTGACACCGATTGTCGCCGCGGCCAGTACGATCCCCGCATTCATGGCATTCATGGCATTCATGCGCATTCATGGCATTCCTGAATGCCACTGACCCCCACCCAGCGCGCGAAGGCTGCTGCTATTGCCGCGGTGGCGTATCCGGCTGTCGTGGCGCTCGGGCGGACGCTGACCTGGCGGGTCGATGGGGCGCATCATTACGATGCGGTCGTGCGCAGCGGGCGGGCGCCGATTCTGGCGCTCTGGCACGGGCGGATCCTGCCGGCGACGTTCTACTGGCGCAATCGCGGGATCGTGGCGATGACGAGTCAGAACTTCGACGGCGAGTGGATCGCGCGGTTGATGCGTCGGTTCGGCTTTCGTGCGGCTCGCGGGTCGACGTCGCGCGGCGGATCACGGGCGCTCGTGCAGTTGCGGCGCGAGCTGGCCGCCGGCCACGCGGCGGCGTTTACCGTCGATGGACCTCGGGGGCCCGCTCGCGTGGCCCAGCCGGGCGCCGTGTGGCTGGCGGGCGCCACCGGCCATCCCGTCCTGCCGTTCCATATCGAGGCCAATCGTCACTGGACGGCGCGCAGCTGGGACGGGTCGATGATCCCCCGGCCGTTCAGTACGATCGCGGTCGCCATCGGCGAGCCCTTCGAGGTAGCCGGCACGGACGAAGCGGCGGTCGATCTCGCGACGCGTGATCTGGAAGCGCGTCTGCTGTCGCTCGAGGACACTTGCCGCTCTCTCCTGAATCCTGCCTGATCTGCTGATGCTGTTGATTTCCTCGCCGCGTTTCGAAGAGCACGTCACCCCGCCTGGACACCCTGAGCGAATGGAACGCGCCGGCGTGTTCAATGCGGTTGCGGCGCGGTGGATCAAGAAGGGCGGGCGCACGGCCGGACCGCGGCCGGCGACGCGCGAAGAGCTCGAGCGGGTGCACGAGGCGGGTTATCTCGACACCCTCGCGTCGACCGCCGGCCGCGCGGTCATGCTCGATGCCGATACCTTCACCTCCCCGGAATCGCTCGAGATCGCGGCGCTCGCCGCCGGTGCGGCGATTCGGGCGGTCGAGCACGCGCTCGATCATCGCGAGCCGGCGTTCGCCTTCGTTCGGCCTCCCGGGCACCATGCGGAAGCAGACAAGGCGATGGGGTTCTGCCTGTACAACAACGTAGCAGTCGCGGCCGCCGCCGGGCGCGCCCGCGGCATCGCTCGCGTGGCCATCGTCGATTTCGACGTGCACCACGGGAACGGCACGCAGTGGATGTTCTACGGCGATCCGAACGTGCTGTACATGTCGAGCCATCAGTTTCCGTTCTATCCCGGTACCGGCGCGGCCACGGAAATCGGCACCGGAGACGGCGCCGGGTATACCGTCAACATCCCGCTCGAGGCGGGCGCGACCGACGCGGACTACAGGCTCGTGACGAGGGAAGTGATGCAGCCGGTGCTGGAGCAGTTCGCGCCCGGGCTGACGATCGTATCGGCCGGCTACGACGCCCACGAGGACGATCCGCTCGCCTCGATGCGTGTGACGACGGAGGGGTTCAGCGGCCTGGTGTCGATCCTCGCGTCAACGGCGCAGCGCCACGGCGCGCTCGCGCTGATCACCGAGGGCGGCTACGATCTGCGCGCGCTGGAGGCGTGCCTCGAGGCGTCGCTCCTGGCGCTGGACTCCGAAGAGAGCTGGCCTGCCCCCGCAAATGCCAGCGCCCCGCGCGGCGAGCGCGCCCTTGCAGCGGTACGCGCCGCGTTGGCGGGCTACTGGAAGCTCTAAATCGCTGTTCGCTGTTCGTTGTTCGCTAATCCGCTATCCGCTATCCGCTATCCGCTGTCCGGGCGGGGCAATTCCACAATTCGTGCCCATTCCAGCATTCTTCACAGACACGCTGCGCCAGAAAAGATCGACAGGAACATAAGAGCAGGAGAGGACAGGGGAGAGTCGGCTTCGGCGCGAGTTGAGTCGTCCGATTGCGACCGTTCCGGCGAGCGGCGAACAGCGGACAGCGGACAGCGGATGGCGGATAGCGGATAGCGGACGAGGGCGGCGAACAACCCACGCCGCCCGCTATAATTAAAGGATCGTGCCAGACTACAAGCCCCAGACAATCGAGAAGAAGTGGCAGGAGCGGTGGCGGACCGAGCGCGCGTTCGAGGTCAGCGAGGATCCTGACAAGCCGAAGTACTACTGCCTCGAGATGTTCGCGTATCCCTCCGGCCATGCCCACGTGGGGCACGTCCGCAATTACATGATCGGGGACGTGGTCGCGCGCATGAAGCGGATGCGCGGCTACAACGTGCTGCATCCGTTCGGCTGGGACGCCTTCGGCCTGCCCGCCGAGAACGCGGCCATCAAGAACGGCACGCATCCCGAGACCTGGACCCTCGAGAACATCGAGCACATGAAGGGGCAGCTGCAGCGCCTGGGCATCAGCTACGCCTGGGAGCGCGAGATCGCCACGTGCCTGCCGTCCTACTACCACTGGAACCAGTGGATCTTCCTGAAGATGCTGGAGCGCGATCTCGCGTACAAGCGCAGGTCCAGCGTCAACTGGTGCCCGAGCTGCAACACCGTGCTCGCCAACGAGCAGGTGGTCAACGGCGGCTGCTGGCGATGCGGCACGCCCGTGACGGTCCGGGAGCTGGAGCAGTGGTTCTTCCGCATCACGCACTACGCCGACGAACTGCTCGCCGCCAGCGACCGCCTGCCCGACTGGCCCGAGAAGGTCCTGACGATGCAGCGGAACTGGATCGGGAGGTCGGAGGGCGCGTGCGTGAAGTTCGCTCTGGTGGGCGCCCCGGGCACCGACATCGATGTCTTCACGACGCGCATCGACACGATCTTCGGCGCCACGTTCCTGCTGCTGGCCCCCGAGCATGCGCTGGCGCAGCAGTGGAGCCGTGAGCCCGGTGGCGAAGGATTCGGCGCGAACCTGAAGCGTTTCCAGTCGCAGGACCGGACCGCGCGCATGACCGGCGAGGTCGAGAAGGAAGGGTTCGATACCGGCCGGCGTGCGGCCAATCCGTTCACCGGCGAAGAGGTGCCGATCTGGGTCGCGAATTTCGTGCTGGTGGAGTACGGCACCGGCGCAGTGATGGCCGTTCCGGCCCACGATCAGCGCGACTTCGAATTCGCCCGCAAGTACGACCTGCCCATCCGCGTCGTCGTCCGCCCCGCAGATGGTGCGGCAGCGCAGGTCGAGGCGATGACCGAGGCCGCGTCGAACGACGGCGTGCTGGTGAGCTCGGGCAAGTACGACGGAGTGGGCTCGGACGAAGCGCGCCGGCGGCTCACCGAGGACGCAGCCGGCCGCGGCCTCGGTGAAGGC
>JBOGIX010000563.1:0-5004 GCA_050744685.1 Vicinamibacterales bacterium
CCGCTGATGACGCTATTTCTGAGCGCGCGGGAAGCGCCGGATGCATTGGTCGCGGATGTACGGCATCAGCTGGACACGGTACCCGGTGGCACTCCGGGCGTGGTCGCCACGCTGGCCGAACATCTGAGTAGAACTGCGGTCGCGTCGGAGCGGATCGCAGCGGTGCTGGTCGGCGCGTGCGCGGTGACGGCGTTGACACTGGCCATCCTCGGCCTGTACGGCGCCCTGGGCGACGCGGTCCGTCATCGCCGGCGCGATATCGCGCTGCGGCTGGCACTCGGCGCGCACCGCTGGCGCGTCAGCTGGCAGCTGATGATGGAAGGCGTGCGCCTGGCGAGTGTGGGCACCATCGCGGGTATGATCGGCGCGCTCGCTGCGACGCGGTGGATGGCGGTCAATTCCGCCGGCACCGGACACCTCGAACCGTGGGTGTGGCTAGCAGCGCCCGGCGTCCTGTTTGCTGCCGTTGCGATCGCCAGCGTCCTGCCAATGCGCCGCGCCATGACCGTCAATCCAGTCAGCCTGCTGCAGCGTAATTGAGAGCCGTCATCCCGCGGCGCGCCTTCTCCGAGCCGGATCGCGTCGGCGGCTCGCGTCATGTGCGGCATCGATCGCCGCCGCCAGACGCTGCATCCGTTCGCCGATCAGGTCCGGACCGGTCGCAAAGCCAAGCACGAGGCCCTGAGTGGTGGCGCACGGCGATCCAAGCAATAGGCAGGAAGGGCATCACCTTGACGCCGCGCGTCATCGCCTCGCGAAACACCAGCTCATCGTCTACAACCTTCAAATCGGCGACGGCATGCAGACCCGTCGCGACCGGTTGCAGCTCCAACGCCGGTGTGACCCAGCGGACGCCACCGGAGCGCGGCGTAGATCAACTTCGCAAATTTTCTTGATGTGAAATCTTTAGAGAGCCCGTCCGACAAGTTCATCGTGCGAACGCCCTGCGCTGATGAAGCGTCGGCCTAATCGCGAGTCCGCGCAGTGTTGAGGACGCTGCATCTTACCCTCGCCCCCGTTTGCCAGTCAGCACACCCAGTCATCGAAGAAGCCTCGAATGATCGTGCTGTCTGCGGGTCGGCCCCCGACGACATCATCGCGGAGTTTAGTGCACGCAAAGGGCAAGAAAAGGGCAAAGCCACGCCGCTGTGCTCGAGAACTCCCAACGAAATTTCGGAAAATGCCGGTATTCTGCGAGTGAAGTCGGGATTGCCCCTCCGGTTGCCGGCGGAACACGCGGTCGCGAAATCGGCGGCCGTAACACATTGATGATTTTCAAGATGTGGCTCCTCAGCCTGGACTCGAACCAGGAACCCTCCGGTTAACAGCCGGATGCTCTACCATTGAGCTACTGAGGAACAGTCGCGAGGACCGCGTCGGGCAGAATCCTTAGTGTAACCCAGCCCTCAGCACGGCCGCAACCCTCGTCCGTCGTCCCACGGGCCGTCACGGCCGCATCCGCCGCACACCGGGACTCCTGTAGGATCACCCCGATGATCCCGACGGTTCCGCGCGTCTCCCGCTTCATTCTCCCGGCCGCAATCGCCGTCGCCAGTGCGACCTCGCCGCTCGCCGCACAGGCGCCAGCCACTCCGCCGGCGTGGGTGGCCGAAAGCAACACGCACGCGCAGGTGCTGCTCGACGTGCTCGCGCGCTTTGCACCGGAAGGGGCCGGGCAGTTCGGCGTCTCCGGCCTCGACGACCAGGTCACGACGTTCAGCGATCGGCGAACGCGCGAGCAGCGCGAGGCGACGACGGCGGCGCTGGCGAAGCTGCAGGGCCTGCTGAAATCGGCGAGCAACCCGATGGTGCGCCAGGACCTGGAGATCCTGATCAAGTCGGCGCAGAACTCGCTGCGCGCCCTCGAGCTCGGCGAGACTCGGCTGGTTCCTTACGTGGACGTCGCTGGCGTCGTCTTCGGCGGGCTGCGGTCGCTGCTCGATCCGCAGGTGGCGGAGTCGCGCCGGCCGGCCGCAGTGGTGCGCCTGCGTAAGTACGCCGGGCTCGCGCCCGGCTCCGTGCCCATCGTCCGCCAGGCGATGGACCGAACCCGCACGCGGCTGGCCGATGCGAAGCTGCTCCCGCCGGCGCGGCTGGAGGTCGAGCAGGACCTCACCAACGCGCCCATCCTGATCAAAGGCATCGAACAGCTCTTCACGAAGTACACGCTCGAAGGCTGGCGCGAGCCGTTCGACACGCTGAAGAAGCAGCTGACGGAATACGAGCAGTTCGTGCGTACCGAGGTGCTGCCGAAGGCGCGCACTGACTTCAAGCTGCCGCCCGATCTCTACGCGCTCTCGCTGGATCGGGTGGGTGTGCGGATGACGCCCGAGGAGCTGTCGGCGATGGCCCGCAGCGCCTTCAAGGAGATTCAGGCCGAGATGCAGCGCCTCGCGCCGGCGGTGGCCAAGGCCCGCGGCCTCCAGGCGACGGATTACCGCGACGTGATTCGCGCGCTCAAGAAGGAACAGCTCGTGGGCGAGGCGATTCTCCCGCATTACCGCAAACGCCTGCAGGAGATCGAAGCGATCGTCAGGCGCGAGAACCTCGTCACCCTGCCCGGGCGCGAGGCGCGCATCCGCATTGCCACGGACGCGGAAGCGGCGCAGTCGCCGGCCCCGAACATGCGGCCACCGCGCATGCTCGGCAACACGGGCGAGATGGGCGAGTTCGTGCTGCCGCTGAACATTCCGACGGCCGCCGAAGGCAAGCCGGCAAAGCAGTACGACGATTTCACCTTCGAGGCGGCGTCATGGACGCTCACGGCGCACGAAGCGCGCCCGGGCCACGAGATGCAGTTCGCGAAGATGATTGAAGCGGGCGTGTCGGTGGCGCGCGCGCTGTTCGCGTTCAACAGCACGAACGTCGAGGGCTGGGGCCTCTATGCCGAATGGATGATGCTGCCGCACATGCCGCCGGACGGCCAGCTCGTGTCACTGCAGTTCCGCCTGCTCCGCGCGGCGCGCGCCTTCCTCGATCCGGAACTGCACCTCGGCCGCATCACGCCGGAGGAAGCGAGCCGCGTCCTGCGCGAGGATGTCGTGCTCTCCGAGGCGATGACCGAGCAGGAGGTCGAACGCTACACCTTCCGCGCTCCCGCCCAGGCCACCTCGTACTTCTACGGCTACACGCGCCTGCTGGAGCTCCGCCCGCAGGTCGAGCAGGCATTGGGCGGCCGCTTCAGCGC
Organism: Vicinamibacterales bacterium; assembly: GCA_050744685.1. Lineage (GTDB taxonomy): Bacteria > Acidobacteriota > Vicinamibacteria > Vicinamibacterales > 2-12-FULL-66-21 > JACCXG01. The sequence goes on from JBOGIX010000563.1 coordinate 3,188, forward strand.
ACGCGAGTTCCACGACTTCATCCTCGCGCAGGGCCTGCTGCCGCCGGATCTACTGAGAGAAGCGGTGCTGCTGCAGTTCGTGAAGTAGTTTCTCAACTCCCAACCTCCAACTCCCAACTCCCAAAGTCCAGCCGTGCGACGCGATCGGGTAACCGTCGCAACAACGAGCCTGTTGTCGCGCCTTCTACCCCGTGGATCGAGCGATCCGTCTTGGGAGTTGGAAGTTGGAGGTTTGGAATTGACCGTGACCTACTTGACCTCTGTCTCCAGCTCGATCTTGAGTGATCCGCGGAGCGCATTCGAGATCGGGCACTTGCTCTCCGCTTCGCGCGCGACCTCGTTGAACTGCGCCGCCTCGATCCCCTGCAGCCCCTCCGCCACCACCTTCAGCTTCGACGTCGTCAGCGTGATGCCGGCGTCTCCCTTGTCGGCGACGACGGTCGCGGTCACGCGCGTGCGGCCGATCGAGCCTCCCTTGCGGCCCACGGTCGCGTTGAGCGCCATCGCATAACACGCGGCGTGCGACGCTGCCATGAGCTCTTCGGGACTCGTATTCCCCTGCGGCTCGCCGATGCGCGACGGGAACGACACCGGCAGCGAGAACGCTCCCGTTCCCGCCTTGGCGGTCCCCTTCCCTTCCATGATCGGCCCGGACCAGTCCACATCCACCGTGCGAGAAAACGTCGCCATTCCTGAATCTCCAATCGAAAGTGATTTGCCGTTCGCCTGCGGCGTTCAGCCGCGAACGCCGCTGACCGAATCTCTCATCTTACTTTTTTCCCCGCGCGGTGACGGCGAGCTGGACGATGACGCCGACAATGCCGAGCGCAAGGGAGATCGTCGCGTCCCAGTATGTATTCGGCACCGGGTCCAGCGGGTAGACGCGGTAGACGGCCTGCGAGGCGGCCCGCACCGCGCCCGCGTCTCCCATCAGCGCGGCGGCGCCGATGAGCGCCGTCTGCGCGCCGCCGAACGCGGTCGCAAAGATGATCACGTAGCGCTGCAGCGCCAGCGCCGCCAGCGCACCCGCAATCGACAGCGCGATGACCGCGATGACGTGCGGCTCTGCCGAGAACGTTGCCCAGATCATGTGCGCCGCGGCGGCGCCGATGCCCGCGCCGAGGAGGGCAACCCCGGCAAAATAGGCGACCAGCAGAATCAGCGCTCCGGCGAGGCCGCCGCCAATCCACGCGAGGATCATCCACCCTGTCTGCTCCGAGCCCATGAACGAACTCGCGAGCAGCCCGCCGAGGATGAAGCCGTAAATCGCCAGCACGACACGGAACACGCGATACCCGGCAAAGCAGGCGAGCAGCCCGCCGGCGAGCATGATGATCGCGGCAGGCGTCTGGAACGTCGCAGGCAACATTACGGCGATTATATCGGCCAACGTCGTCCATCCGGCGGTCGGGATGGCGCCGGCGTTGTCGTCACGCTCCCCTGTTCGCCGGTATCATGGCTCGTGCCGTCCCGTCGTTCGCTGTCGCTTGCGGGCACGTTGACCACCGTCGCCGCCGTCGCTCTTTTCATCTGGATTGTCTGGACCGCGGGACCACGCGAGATCTGGCAGGGGGTCCGGCAGGTCGGCTGGGGGCTCGCGGCCATCATCGTCATCGCCGGCGCGCGATTCGGCGCGAGAGCCGCGGCGTGGATCCGGTGTCTCGAGCCGCCGCACACGCTGCGGCTCTCGGAAGCGTTCATGGCCGTCGTCTCGGGCGACGCGCTCGGCAATGCGACGCCGCTCGGGCCGCTCGTGGGCGAGCCCGCCAAGGTCGCGATCGTGCGCCAGCGCGTGCCGCTCGGGGCCGCGTTCACGG
>JBOGIX010000564.1:0-3006 GCA_050744685.1 Vicinamibacterales bacterium
CGACCTCGACGCTCACCGCCTGGCCGATCAGATCGACGGCGAGCACCAGTCTCGCCTGCGATCCCTTGCGCACCAGTCGCCCGGTCACTCCCTTGAGCGGACCGTGCACGACCTCGACCATCATGCCTTCCTTGATCAGCGGGCATGGATCGTATTGCAGCTCGCTCGCGACCAGCTGGCGGATGCCTTCGATCTCCTGGTCGGGAATCGGCGCGATCGTGCCGTCAAAGCTCACGATGTTGACGACCCCGGTGCACTTCAGGATGGGGAGGCTGTGGCGCGAATCGAAGCGGGCGAAACAGTAGCCCGGGAAGAGCGGCCAGTTGATCTTCTTCTTGCGGTCCTTCCAGCGGCTCCAGCGGGCGACGGTCGGGAGGAACGCCTCGTAGCCCTTGCGCTCGAGCTGCTCACGGACCGTCTCCTCGTGACGTGAACGCGTCCAGATGGCGTACCACGCCTCGCTCATGCGCGGCGCAGGCGTGCTGCCTGTCGGTATGGCTGCCGCGCTTGCGCGGCTCCGCGTCGCGACATCATGCACTCGACCTCGATCAGCCCTGCGTTCCAGGAAGCGCGCCCTGCGCGACCAGCTGGTCGTACGCCTTCTTGAGCTCCTGGTTCTTCCACTCGATGATCGCCTGGCCGCGAAGCCGCGCCAGAAACTTCTTGATCTCCTGGTCCTGGCGGGCGTTGTGCACGCGTTCGGCGACGACGTCGCGCACGTTGTCGAACGGCTCGACGGCAGCCTCCTGCAGCGTTTCGAGCTTGAGGATCTGATAGCCGCGCGCCGTGCGCATCGGCGGCGTGACCTCGCCGGGCTTCATCGTCTTCAACAGCTTCTGCAGCGGCTCGGACAACTCGGTGACGTCGATGGGCCCCACGAGCCCGCCGTTCGCCTTCGACCCGGCGGTCGACACCTCCATCGCGACCTTGGCGAAGTCTTCCCCTTTCAGGATGCGGCCGCGCACCGCCGTCGCCGTGGCCCGCGCTTCGTCGTCCTGGGCGACGTTGATGCCCGCCTGTCCCTTTTGCGTCGTGGTGGGCGCCTCGATCAGGATCTCGCGGAGTGTGACATTCGCCGGCTTGGTGAACTCCTGCGGGCGCGACAAGTAATACTGCCGCGCCTCTTCTTCCGTGATCGTCAGCTTCGAGCCGACCTCGTCGCGGCGCACCTGCGAAATCATGAAGCCGCGCTCGACGTTCTTGCGCAAGTCGGCGAGGGTCATCCCCTCCTGCTTCAGCGCCTGCTGGAAGCGCTGGTCGTCTTCGAGGTTCTGCTCCTTGCGGAGGTTGGCCAGCCACTCGCGGAACTGCTCGTCGCGCAGCTTGTAGCCGCGCTCGGTGGCCAGCTGCACGGTCAGCAGCTCGTCGATCGCCTCGACGAGAATCTGCGGAGTGACCTTGGCGAGCAGCTTCCGCAGCTCCGCGTCGTTCTTGAGCGCCTCGGGATCGACGTCCTGCTTCATGCGCCGCAGCGCGTCCACCTGCCGGGTCTCGAGCTCGGTCTTGGTGATGATGTCGCCGTTGACCTTCACGAGCACCTGCTCGATGATTTCGGCGCGCGTCGGTGCGGCAAGCGCAACCAGGGCGATGGCAATCGGCAGCAGTTTCTTCATAAATCTCCGGCCTGCGACGCGTGGAGGGCCGGCGACCTGGCGGGACGCCGGAGGATCAACGTAAGTCGCTGCAATCTAATATCTTACCGCATCACGCCGCCGGCGCTCAATTCACGCAGCAGCCCGGCGACACGCGTGAAGACGCCCCCCTCGGCGCGGGGATCTTCCCTGGCTGGCCGCAGGATCTCGTCGCGGGTGAAGCCGGCAGTGACCTCTCCGGCGCGCGCCCGGGCCGTCCACCACGATCCCGACGCAACCGGGTCCGGCCGTCCCTTGCGGCCGCTGCCGGATGCGGGTGTGCGCGCGGCCGCGACCGCCCGCAGGTCGAGCTTGAGAGTGGCCGGCGGCACAAGTCCCACGTCGCCGCGCTCCTGGACGACCCTGAACAGCCACTGCGGGTCCAGCCTGGCATCCGGCCTGAACTTTAGGACGACCGTCTGCGCTTCCCGGTCGACCGATTCGAGCCCGATTCGATCGGCCATCAGCCGGATCGACGCATATTCCGCGAGGTTGAGCACCGAATCGGGCGGCGCGCCGTAGCGGTCGCGCACTTCGTCCATCAGCTGGTCGAGCTCGGCATCCGAACGGACCGCGGCCATCCGCCGGTAGACGGTCAGGCGCTGGTTCATGTCGGGGATGTAGCTGTCGTCGATGCGGAGGTCCACGCGCAGGTTGACGTTGGCGCGGATCTCGTCTTCGATCTCCTCCCCCTTGAGCTCCTTGATGGTCTGCTCGAGCAGCTTCATGTACATGTCGAAGCCGATCGCCTCGATGTGGCCGCTCTGCTCGCCGCCGAGCAGGTTGCCGGCGCCGCGGATCTCGAGGTCCAGCGCCGCGACGCGGAAGCCGCTGCCGAGATCGCTGAACTCGCGGATCGCCGCGAGCCGTTTCTTCGCCACCGGCGAGAGCGATTCCTCGGGAGGGATCAGGAGGTACGCGTACGCCCGCCGGTCCGAGCGCCCGACCCGCCCACGAAGCTGATACAGCTGCGAGAGCCCGTACCGATCGGCGCGGTTGATGATCATCGTGTTCGCGTTCGGAATGTCCAGCCCGTTCTCGATGATCGTCGTCGCGAGCAGCACGTCGTACTGGTGGGCGACGAAGTCCACCATGACCCGTTCCAGCGCGTCCTCGCTCATCTGACCGTGAGCGATGCCGATCCTTGCCTCGGGCACCAGCCGCGCAATCAGATTGCCGAGCGAGTAGATCGACTCGACCCGGTTGTGCACGAAGTAGATCTGGCCGCCGCGCTCCATCTCCGTCCGGACCGCGCGCGAGATCAACGCCTGGTCGAACTTGACGACGTTCGTCTGGATCGAGAGCCGGTCCTTGGGCGGCGTCTCGATGATGGACATGTCGCGGATCCCTGCGAGCGACATGTTCAGCGTTCGGG
>JBOGIX010000565.1:0-4562 GCA_050744685.1 Vicinamibacterales bacterium
ACATCGGTTTCGACGAGCGCGGCCTGATCAAGGGCCTGAGCCCGCTCGACGAGCTCGACGAGGTGGTGCGCGCCGTGAGGGCGCTGCGCGAGGCCTTCCCTGACCACCCGATCGTCGCGGACATCAAGACGATGGACGGCGGCTACCTCGAGGCGGAGATGATGGCGCGGGCGGGGGCGGATCTCGTCGTGGTGATGGGCCGCGCGCACGAGGCGACCATCCGTCGCGTCGTGGACGCCGGCCGCGACTACGGCATCAAGGTGATGGGCGACAACCTCGCCGCCGACGATCGCGTGGCCAATGCCGCGTGGCTCGAATCGCTCGGCGTCGATTTCATCGTGCATCACATCGGTTTCGACGAGCGCGGCCTGATCAAGGGCCTGAGCCCGCTCGACGAGCTCGACGAGGTGGTGCGCGCCGTGTCGATTCCCGTGCAGGCCGTCGGCGGCCTGTCGATCGAACAGGCGATAGAGTGCCCCGCCCACGGCGCGCCACTCGTCGTCATCGGCGCGCCGCTCGTCATCGACGGTCAGGCCTTCAGGCCCGCCGAAGGTCTCGGTGCGCGGCTGCGGGAGATCTGCGGAAGAATCCGCGCGGTGTGACGGACGCGGCGCGGCACCCCGTCAGGTGTATAAAATGCCCAAGGAGTTACTAACCACCATGGAAGACCGTCGCAGATTCCTGAAGACCCTGGCAACCCTGGCCGGCACGACTGCGGCGCTGCCCGTGGCGGCGCGACAGGCGTCGACGCCCGCGCAGAAGCCGGCGCCGGCCTCTCCGCCCGGCGTGTCGTCGCCGAATCCGGCCGTGCTGAAGAAATCCACGCTGATCTCGATGCTGCCGAAGGAGCGCTCGTACGAGGAGCGATTCGCCATCGGCCGGGACGCCGGATTCGAGGCGGTGGAGATGGGAACCATCACGTCGGACGCCGACGCGCAGGCCATCAAGGCGGCGTCGGAGAAGACGGGCCTCAAGATCCATTCGGTGATGAATTCCGACCACTGGCGATTCCCGTTGTCGAGCGCCGACCCGGACGTCGTGGCGCGCTGCGTCAAGGGAATGGAAACATCGCTGAAGAATGCGGCGCTCTGGGGGGCCGACGCGGTGCTGCTGGTGCCGGCGGTCGTCGATGCGCAGACGTCCTATCGCGACGCCTGGACGCGGTCGCAGCGCGTGATCCGGGAGCGGCTGCTGCCGATGGCGCGCGATCTCAAGGTGGTCATCGCCGTCGAGGAAGTGTGGAACAAGTTCCTGCTCAGCCCGCTGGAGTTCGCGCGCTACGTCGACGAATTCGAGTCTCCCTGGCTGCGCGCGTACTTCGATGTCGGCAACGTCGTCTTCTACGGCTTTCCCCAGGACTGGATCCGCACGCTCGGGTCGCGCATCGTCAAGGTCCACCTGAAGGACTTCCACCTGGACCGGTCGAAGGGGCAATTCTTCTGGAGGAACCTCGGGGAGGGGGACATCGACTGGATCGCGGTGCGGAAGGCGCTCGGCGAAGTCGGCTACTCCGGCTACGTGACCACCGAGATCAATGGCGGCGATGCGGCTTACTTGAAAGATGTGGCCGCGCGGGTCGATCGGTTCATCGCCGGAGAAAAGCCGATTAGCGGTCCCACCCAGTAATGATCGTTTCGCGCAGATCGAACCCGAACGCGCGTTCGCTGATGGCCACGATCGGCGGTCCCTGCAGCCGCTTGTAGACGGACCGCCGCATCCGGTGCACCGCGTCGTCGACCACGGCGCGGAACGATTCGGGTGAGTGCTTGTCATACACCGTACGGCCTTCGGGGTCGGGGATGAAGCGTTCGGGATCGAGCGCCCGCCGCTCGAAGAGCGCGATCAGCTCGGACGGAGCGCGGCGCCGCTCGGCGAGCTCGCTCACGACCGGCGACATGACGTAGTAGTCGAACGGATCGAACTGGTCGGCGGCGAGCTCGGCCGAGGGCTTCAACGCGATCGCCTCCTCGGGGATGATCTCGGCGCCGCGCCGCGCGTTCACGTGCCGCGACAGCCGATACACGTCGACCTTCGAGAGATCGCCGATGACGGAGATGCCGCCGCACATGTCTCCGTACAGCGTCGCGTAGCCGAGGGCAATCTCTGTTTCGTTGCCGCACGAAATCAGCAGCGCTCCGGTGTCGTTGGACTCGGCCATCATCAGCAGGCCGCGGATGCGCGCGTGCAGGTTCTCGCGGGTGAGGCCGCGCGCGATCGGGTGCGCGTGCGTCTCGAAGGTGGCGCGGACCTGGCAGTCGATGTCGGAGATGGGAATGATGCCGTAGTGCACGCCGAGCGCCGCCGCCAGCCGCGCCGCGATCGTCCGCGTCGTTTCCGTGTTGAATTGTGAGGGCAGATTGAAGGCGCTCACGTTCCCGGCGCCGAGGGCGTCGACGGCGATCGCCAGCGCCAGCGCCGAGTCGATGCCGCCGGAGACCGGCACCACGGCCCTCGTGAAGTGCGTCTTGCGCATGTAGTCGCGCAGGCCGAGCACCAGCGCGTCGTACATCTCGCGCTCGCGGTCGATGGGCGGCAGCTCCACGCCGGCGTGCGGTGTTGCGCCCGGGCCGACGTCGACCACGAGGAGCTCTTCCTCGAACTGCGGCCCGACTGCAATCAGACGTCCGTGCTCGTCGTACACCAGGCTCTCGCCATCGAAGGTGATGACGTTCTTGCCGTTGTCGGCCGCGCCGACAGTGTTGACGTAGACGAGGGGCACGCGGAGGGCCGCGATGTGCCTGCGGATGATCGCGTCGCGCTCGTGCCGTTTGCCGGGGTAGAACGGGGAGGCGTTCAGGTTGAGCAGCACCGACGCTCCTTTGACCGCGAGCTCGGGGAGCGGCTTCACCTCGTAGTAGTCGTCCCACATGTCCTCGCAGATCGACACGCCGACGCGTGTCACACCGCACTTCGTGTCGAGATCGACCGGGTCGCGCCGCTCGGCCGGCGCGAAAAAGCGCTTGTCGTCGAAGTATCGATAGTTGGGGAGCAGCGACTTCCGGGCCCTCTGCAGCACGCGGCCGTCGCGGACGACGCCGGCGGCGTTGTACTTGCGCACCGTGCCATTGTCGTTTCGTGCGTGCAGGTCGTAGTCGATGACGCCGACGACCGCGGTGATCCCGCGGGCAGCGTCGGCAACGGCCTGGAGCGCGCGATCGTTCGCGCGCAGGAAGTCGGCGTTCTCGATCAGGTCGCCGATGCAGTAGCCGGGCAGCACCATCTCGGGCGCGACCAGCAGATCCGCGCCCTGCCGGATCGCCTCTTCCAGCGCGCCGATCACGCGCGCGGTGTTGCCGTCGATGTCTCCGCTCGTGGGATTGAGCTGCGCCAGGGCCACTCGCATGTTCATATTGTAGCGGGCGGCGCAAAGACGTCTGAGGCGCACCGGCCTCGTGGACAGCGGCGCCCGGTGCTGTGGGGACGGCCGAATTCCCGCGCGGAGCACGGTGTCTTGCGTCAGGGGAGCGTCTGGCATAGACTGCCTATGTCAATGGCTCGCGACCCCATTCCGCCCGGCACGCTGCACCTGCTCATCCTCAAGACGCTCGCCCGCACCGAGGAGCTGCACGGCTTCGAGATCGCCGAGTCGATTCAGCGCGAATCCGAGGACGTCCTGACCGTCGAGGAAGGTTCTCTCTATCCCGCGCTGCAGCGCATGCTGGTCAAGGGGTGGGTGACGGCCGAGTGGGGCACGACGGCGGGGAACCGGCGGGCGCGGTACTACCAGTTGACCCGTGCCGGCCGGCGGCAGCTCGAGTCGGAGCTGGTGCAGTTCCAGCGGATCACCGGCGCGATCGTGCGCGTGCTGCAGACCGGATGACAGTGAGACGCAAATGGCCTCCTGCCGAGTGATGGATCGATCATGAGCCTGCCGGGCGAGCTGATGCGTCGTGTCGCCATGCTGCTGCGAGGCGCGCGGGTCGATCGCGAGCTGGCGGAAGAGATGCGGACCCACGTAGAGCTGCGCGAGGCACAGCTTCGCGAGCAGGGCCGGGATGCGGAGGCCGCGCGCCATGACTCGCGCCGCCGGTTCGGCAACGCGACGCGGCTCGGCGAGGAAGCGATCGACGCCTGGGGCTGGCGCTGGCTCGAGCAGCTCGGCCAGGACCTCACGTTCGGCTGGCGCACGCTGCGGAAGCAGCCTGTGTTTGCGATCGCCGCTGTCTCGACCCTGGCGCTGGGCATCGGCGCGACGACGTCCATCTTCAGCGTCGTGAACGGTGTGTTGCTGCGTCCGCTGCCCTTCGAGGATCCCGATCGGCTCGTGCAGGTGTACGGACGCGCCTGGGCCGGCGATCGCGGCGGCGTCCCGGATCCGCTGAACGGCCCCATCGGGTTCTCCGAGCTCGACGCGTATACGGCCGGGAGCACGTCGTTCGTCGGCTTTGCCGGGTATGCCGTCCAGGCGCGGCATGCGGACGCGGGCACGTCGGTCGAGCGGCTCAACGCGGTCTTGGCCGACCGGACGCTGTTCGACCTCCTCGGGGTCGAGCCGATTGCCGGACGCACCTTCAGTGGGACGGACGAGGGGACTGCCGTGGTGATCAGCGAACGCCTGTGGG
>JBOGIX010000566.1:0-5353 GCA_050744685.1 Vicinamibacterales bacterium
ACAGCGAACCTGATCGGATCCGGGCGCGGGTTCCATTCCAGGAATCCCGTCGCCAGACCAATCGGCAGGGCGACCACCGCAAATGCGGCTGCCGCGATCGCCGCGACACGGAAATCGCGGCCGCTCAATTGGAACGTGAAGCCAATGCGGTCGAGGGGGCAAGCGACGAGGAACAGGTAGAGACCGGTGGCCAGGGCTGCGAACGGCGCGGCGCGCAAGCCGTCCGGCGGCGGCAACCGCAGCTGCGGCAGCAGGTCGAACTCGATCGGCAGCCAGAGAACGATCGCGGCGGCGAGCACGCGGCTCAGGTCCGGCGCTGCTGCACGTCCGGCGCACACCAGTACCGCCGGAATGGTCAGATACGCACCAAAAGCTGCCGCTCGCGGCGCGATCGGAAGACCGATCACGGCGCAGCAGATCGCGATCGCGGCAGTGATCGCCAACGGCGCCGCCAGGACGTTGACAGTCTGCGAACGCGTGCGCAGCCGCTCGCGGCACGCGCTCACGCTGAGAGCCAACGTCAAGCCCGTAAGCCCGGCGAACAGCGCCCCGGCGGCGAGCGTCGTCACCTCTCCGACCTTGCTCGCCTCCAGTGCGATGAACACGGCCATCGCGAACAGGAACAGGAAGAGCGCAGGCCACCACTCGCGCCGCGAACTGGCGCCTTCGGTCGTGTGCGTCAAGCCTCCCATTGTCCGCCATCGGTCGGCCCCCAGCCGCAGAGCCGGAAGACGCGAGCGCATCACATGACGCTGCGTCAGCCACAAACGATGAGATCGGCTTCGATCACCGGCAAGTGCTCGTCGCGAACGTCAACGCGCAGCGGCTGCAGCTCGATCCATCGCAGCGTCCTGAGCTGTTCGCGCGCCTGCGCCAGGCTGCCGCGAATGTGCCCGGCGTCGCGAGCGCGGCATTGTCGGCGGTCACACCGGTGAGTGGCAGCACCTGGAATAATGTGGTCGAGATTCCTGGTGCCCCCCCGCGACCCGAGCGCGAACGTTCGACGAACATCAACCTGCTCAGCTCCTCGTGGTTCACGACCATGGGCACGCGACTGATTGCCGGTCGTGACTTCACCGATCGCGATGTTGCCGGATCGGCACCGGTCGCAATCGTGAACCAGGCGTTCGCGCGCAAGTTCTTCGATGGTCAGAATCCTCTGGGACGCCGCGTCGTGCAGCCAGGATCACCGACGCGTCCGGCCATCGACCGTGAAATCGTGGGCTATGTTGAAGACGCCGTCTATCGCGCACTCCGCGAACCAATCCCGGCGACGATGTATCTCCCTCTGCCGCAGCAGCCAGGCCCGCCATCGTCCATGTCGATCAGCGTCCGAGCGGCTGAAGGATCGCCGGCGCTGCTGACAAAGAGCCTCGCAGCCGCACTTACAGGCATTAACAGGGACATCGCCATCACGTTCCGCCTGCTCACCGAGCAGGTGAATGCGTCCCTCATTCAAGAACGTGTTGTCGCCATGCTCTCCGGCTTCTTTGGCGGACTGGCACTGCTGTTGGCGGGCCTCGGTCTTTATGGGGTGACGTCCTACGCGGTCAGCCGCCGTCGCACAGAAATCGGGATCCGCATGGCCCTTGGCGCCGCTCCAAGGGGCGTCGTGCGCATGGTGCTCGGGCGCGTGGCGTTGCTCGTCGGCATCGGCATCGCGCTCGGCGCCGGCGTCAGCATCTGGGCCACACGATTCGTGACGATACTGCTGTATGGCCTGCAGCCGCGCGATCCGGCAACGTTGGTCATGGCAGCCCTGGTGCTGTCACTGATTGGAGCGATGGCCGGCTGGATTCCCGCGCGCCGCGCAGCTCGCATCGACCCGGCGCGGGTGCTCAGGGAAGGCTGAGCAGTCGTCGGTCATCAACGGAACGAGAGACCACAACATCGTGCAGTGGCCTCTCGGTGTGAGGATTTCCTACTGGAGGCCCTTACCGGCTCGAAGCGCGCGCAAGCTCGTCTCGAGTCCAGGGGATCTTCCGCCCCTCCGACTCGGCACGCACGCGCCCCACCGTCTCGGCGGCAATCGGGCTGGCCGTATGTTCCCAGGCCGTTCGGATGTAGGTGAGGATTGCCGCGAGCTGCTGATCGTCGAGCGTTCCCATCGCCGGCATGACGAGCTCGCCCTTGAGGCCGTGCAGCGCGACGCGAATCAACGTGTCCTCGTGCCCGAGCACCAGGGGTGATCTTCGCAGCGGCGCGGCGAGGCGCTCCATGCCGCTGCCGTCGGACTGATGGCAGGGAGCGCAGTATGTCTCGAACGCCTCCCGGCCTCGTCCACTCTTGTTCGCGGTCGCCGAGACATCTCCGCCTGGGCGCCAGGGACCGATCATCGCGGTGAGAGAGTCGGGGATCCGGTGCGGCGGTGTGCCCTGGTCGAGTCCAGCTCTGACTCCGGCCAGCAGCCGATCGCGCTGGCCGGGGGGCGCCATCTCCAGCAGACGCGCAACGCGCGTGAGGTTGCGGTCGCTGATCGGCGGCGTGTCGTTCGAGTGCCAGTCGGTGTAGTCGCCCTTGCCGTCAGGCATCAGGACGCGAGGATGCTCGGCATACACCTTCCAGTTGGTGTCAGGATCGATGCGCGTGAAGGCCTGCGTCTCGCCGCGATCCGCTGCCAGCCGCCGCGCGATGCGTCCCGCCAGATGCGCGCTGAACAGCGGCGCCTGCCAGAGCCCGGCCTCTTCCAGCCAGTTCAGCACCGAATCCGCGTCGCGCGTGATCTGTTGCTCGAGCGTCCACCAGATCCGCAGCGGCACGTGCTTATCGGAGAGATCTTCCTGCCGGCGGATCAACTCCTGCAGCACCGCGCGCGCCAGCCCAGGCTCGAGGCGGGCGGCCGTGTGCGCCAGCTCGCTCCTGACCTCGGGATCCGGCTCGGTTCGCGCGAGCGCGACAAGTGTTTCACGGAGCGCCCGCGGTGTCGGGGCGCCGGGCTGCAGCAGGCGAACGGCCCAGAGGCGAACCGGCGCGTCACCATGGGTCAGCAGCTGCAGCGCCCATTCCGGGTCCATTCCCGCAATCTGGTGTGCCGTCCACAGTGCTTCGAGCGCGAGTTGCCCGCGCGATTCGCGCGCCAGCCGGCGCAGCGCCGGCAGTACAGATCGATCGCGACGTTCGCCGAGCAGCCTCCGCGCATGCTCACGCCACCACTTTCTCGGGTCCTCGAGCAGCCGCACGAGTTGTGCACTGTTCCGCTGAGAAAGGTCGACTCGCGGCGCCGGCCGCCAGTCGTTCGCCCGCAATCGCCAGATCCGGCCGCAGGATTTGTCCCACGTGTCGCGGGGATCGGTGTGATCCATCCGGATGTCGCACCAATCGGCTACGTAGACGGCGCCGTCGGGTCCCACCGCCATGTCGACCGGCCGAAAGCTGCGGTCGCCGGTCGTCACGAGCGCGTCGGTATCGACCGTTCTGAAGGTCGACCCGTCGGTGACGAAGCGCGTCGCCTGGATACGGCTGGTGAGCGCCATGCCTGAAATCAGCTGTCCCTCGTACCCCGGAAGCTGTCCGTCTTCGTAGATCACCGAGGTCATCGCGAACCGGGCCGCGTAACCCTCGTGGTCCATGTTCGGGATATGGCCGTACGAATGCGGGCGGTTGAACGGGCCGTGCTTCGGCCAGTTCTTTTCGTAGCGTCCGCCGGTCACCCAGTGGAAGCCGCGGCTGTTGCCGCCGTTGTCGCCCGAGAACGCGCGCCCCTTGCTGTCGAACGACAGCGTCCACGGGTTGCCGCCACCCTGCGCGAACAGCTCGAAGGCGTCCGTATCGGGGTGATAGCGCCAGACCGCCTGGCCGAGGAACGACACATCTTGTCCTCCGGGGCCCCTGACTCCCCGGACGCGCACGCGCGACGTGCTCGTGCTGCCGTGCACGCCGTAGAGCCATCCATCGGGCCCCCACGTCAGGCTGTTGGCGAGCGAGTGCGTGTCTTCGAGTCCGAATCCGGCCAAGCGCACTTCGGGCTCGTCATCGGGGAGCCCATCGCCGGTCCTGTCCCGATAGAACAATAGATAAGGCGGGTTCATGACCCAGACGCCACCGTGTCCGGTGAGGACGCTCGTGGTGATGTTCAGGCCGGTGATGACGTCGGTGTGCGACTCGAACGATCCGTCGCCATCCTTGTCCTCGAGCAGCGTGATCTTGTCGGCGCCGCGCACATGTTTCGGCGGCGCGGCTGGCACCCGGTCGTACCGGGCGCGGAGGTACTGGTCATACGCGTTGATGGTGAGTCCAGCGGGAAACGGATACTGCAGGTATTGCACGACCCACAGGCGTCCCCGATCGTCGAAGTGCAGATCGACCGGCTGCCGGATCACCGGTTCTGCTGCGATCAGCTCCATCGTCTGGCCGTCGATTGGCTTGAAGGAACGCAGCGTCTGTTCCGCCGGCGGGGCCGTCTGCCCCTGAACCCAGCTGGTCAATTTGTCGCCGCCGTTCTTCAGGTAGACGCCGACGAACTCTTCGACCTCCGGCGTGAACGGCCGCGACTGCGCCTGCATCAGGTGCGAAGGCATGCTGCACAGCAGCGCGGCAGCGGCGACGGGGACCAGCCAGCGGGTCGAGCCAATGTCAGGATTTGACACGTGTGCCGCAATGTTACGCGAGATTCCGGCGCGCGCCTTCGAGCCGCAGTCGTCCGGCAGAGCGCGGACCGACTGGCCCGTCAATCACTGACACGAGTTCGATCGTAGAATTGGACCACGTTGCGACCCTTCTTCACGCGAGTCGCGCTCGTCGTTCTGAGCGTGGCGCTGCCGCTCGAATCGCGGATCGGCACGCACGCGACGAACAGTCAGCCCCCCGCAGCACAACCGTTGGCGCACACGACCGCGCTCGAATGGCCCGAAGAAGATCTGTCGGGCCGGATGATGGATGGCGCCCACCGGTTCGTCGAACGCCAGATCGCCGAGATGCAGGCGCGGTCGGATCGATTCTGGAAATACGACCGCTCCTCGCCTGCCGCGTGGGACGCCTCGCTCCACCACAATCGCGATCGTCTGCGCGAAATCATCGGCGCAGTCGATCCGCGTGTGGCTCCAGCGCTCGAACGCTACGGAGACGACACGAATCCGGCGATCGTGGCGGAAACAGATCGCTACCGTGTGTCTCAGGTTCGCTGGCCGGTGCTCGACGGGATGACGGCCGAAGGGCTGCTCGTCGAGCCCGTCGCACCAATGACCGGCAGGCCGTCGGCATCTCTCGTCGCCGTGCCGGATGCCGGGCAGACTGCCGAACAGATCCTTGGCCTCGCACCGGGGTTGACGGCTGACCGCCAGTTCGCGCGACTGCTGGCTGAAAGCGGCTGCGAACTGGTCATACCGACGTTAATCCAGCGGGAGCTGATTCAGAC
>JBOGIX010000567.1:0-2026 GCA_050744685.1 Vicinamibacterales bacterium
GCTCAGGGGTCGTCCCGAGCAGAGTCGAGGGGCGAACAACGAACAGCGAATAGCGAACAGCGAACAGCGGACAGCGGACAGCGGACACGATTCAAACAAATGACCGAACGGCTGGTGCCACACTTTCAGGACGAGCTGCAACAGCTCAAGACCCGGCTGCTCGAGATGGGCGGGCTGGCTGAGGAGCGGGTGCGGGCGGTCGTGCAGGCGCTCGTCGAGCGCAATGCCCAGACCGTCGAGCGCGTGCTCTCCGGCGACACGCCGATCAACCAGCTGCACATCGAAATCGACAGCCGCTGCTTCAAGCTGCTGGCGCTGCACCAGCCGATGGCCGTCGATCTCCGCGCAATCGTGTCGGCCGTCAAGATCAATACCGACCTCGAGCGCGTCGGCGACCTCGCGATCAACATCGCCGAGGCTGCCAAACGCTACATGCGGCATCCGCCGGTCAAGGAGCTCATCGACATCCCGCGGATGGCCGACATCGCGCAGCGGATGCTGCGCGATTCGCTCGATGCCTACGTGCGGCGAGACACCGGGCTCGCGCAGGCCGTGCTCAACGAGGACGACGAGCTCGACGCGCTCAAGACGCAGGTGTTCCGCGAGCTGCTCACCTACATGCTGCAGGATCCGGGAACCATCGAACCGGCGCTCGACCTGATCCTCGTGTCACGCCACCTCGAGCGCATCGGCGACCACGCCACCAACATCGCAGAGGACGTCATCTTCATGGTCTCGGCCAGGGACGTCCGCCACCACGTCCGCGATCAGTAGCCGCCCGCGGGGCCTGACGACAGCCGCAAGATGCCCCCTTGACGGCAAAAGGCCGCCCGCGGGACTGACGACAGCCGCAAGATGGCCCCCTGGCGGCAAAAGGCCGCCCGCGAGGACCGAATTGACGCGTTTGTCCCCTTCACGATTGAATAGTAGGGTTTTGGCAGCGCCCAACCCGCTTTGCGTGTACTGCCGCCGCGAGCCGGTGCGGTCCGAGTGGCGGCCGTTCTGCAGCGAACGATGCAAGCTCGCGGATCTCGGGCGCTGGCTCTCGGAAGACTATCGGGTGCCGGACGAGCCGGGGGCGCCGCCTCTACCCGCCGAGCGGCGCGGGGACGACGAGTAGAAAGCACGACGTGATGTAAATGGCCGATACGCTGACGATCACCGACAATCGCACGGGCAAGCAGTACGAGGTCCCGATTCAGGACGGCACCATCCGCGCCATGGATCTGCGCCAGATCAAGGTCGCGTCCGACGAGTTCGGGATGATGACTTACGACCCGGCGTTCATGAACACCGCGTCCTGTCGCAGCCGCATCACGTTCATCGACGGTGACGAGGGGGTGCTGCTCTACCGCGGCTATCCCATCGAGCAGCTCGCCGAGCACAGCGACTTTCTCGAGACCGCCTACCTGATCCTCTTCGGCGAGTTGCCGACCGAGGCGCAGCTCGAGCAGTGGACGCGCGACGTGATCAACCACACGATGCTCCACGAGAACCTGAAGAAGTTCCTCGAGGGGTTCCGCTACGACGCGCACCCGATGGGCATGTTCCTGAGCGCGGTCGGCGCGCTCTCGACCTTCTATCCCGACGCCAAGAACATCTTCAACGCCGAGTCCCGGCGGCTGCAGATGATCCGCCTGGTGGCCAAGGCGCCCGGCATCGGCGCCTACGCGTACCGGCACATCATCGGCCGTCCCTACGTGCTCCCGGACAACGGGCTGAGCTACACCGGCAACTTCCTGAACATGCTGTTCAGGATGACCGAGCCGCGCTACAAGCCGCACCCGGTCCTCGAACGCGCGCTCGACGTGCTGTTCATCCTGCACGCCGATCACGAGCAGAACTGCAGCACCAGCGCGATGCGCAGCATCGGCAGCTCGCAGGTGGATCCGTACTCCGCCCTCGCCGGCGCGGCGGCGGCGCTATACGGGCCGCTGCACGGCGGCGCCAACGAAGCGGTGCTGCGGATGCTGAACGAGATCGGTTCCGTGCAGAACATTCCTGGCTTCATCAAGCGGGTGAAGGC